>JBFOLQ010000386.1:0-8842 GCA_040830145.1 Flavobacteriaceae bacterium
CAAAGCCGTTAAGAAATTGTTGCCATTGACACCAAATGATTCCACTGGATAAAAATATACGAGCCCTGACATCAACTTTCCCGATGACATGGGAATACTGGAGCCATCAAAGCCGTGGTACCGATAGCTTTTTTTCAATAGGAGCTGATTGTTCCTGTTCCGGTTCTCCACCGAGTTGATACGAAGCCCCCCAACTTTAAAAGTCTTAATATAGTTGCTTGAGGTGGAGGCCACCGGGTTGGCATTGGTGTCCAAGATATTCCGGTTAAGGTTCATGGCGGTCTGCCCTTCTATGTTCACCAAGGAGGGGTCGGTGTTCACCTTAACAGAGTTACTCTCATATTTGAACTCGGTATACCCTCCGGTGGGGTAGGTCATCTTGGTCAAGGTCCCGATTTTACCGTAATTAAAATTACTTCCCAGATTGCCTCCCGGTTGGTAATAATTTGTGGGGTTTATGCTACTGGTGCTGCAAAGACCATACATATAGTGTGTGCTCAGTTCCTGGGTTGGGTAGCGGTATACAGGGGCATTGGTGTCATTGCTCTCATTGCCATTGTAAAACCCCCAAAAATCATTACCGGTAGTGGTCTTACTTGGGAGGGCGTTGGGCTGGTCATAAAAAAAGGAATGGACCTTATTGTCAATGGCCAGGTCATCAAGCTTTAGACGTAAATGATTGTCCCTATGTGCATCGTTCATTTTATGGGAATTGAAGTACCCATGATTGAGAACGGCCTGTTTGATTCTTTTTCCAGAGGGGGAATAGACCTCTATCCGCTCCAATTTTTGGGGGCCTGGATAGCTCCTGGTCCCATATAGGAATCCTGCACTACTATTGTGTTTTACATGTTGATACCCTTCCATGTCCACCCTGTCCCCAATTTTAAAGACGATCCTTTCCCCCGTATTGAAATTGATGATTTCCTTGAGGTATTTGTTTTCCTGTATACTCCGCATATAGGAATAATCGGGATGGTTGGAGGTACTTAGATTGCCCCCGGCCGTTCCGTCGCAGCCGATAAGGGTTCTTGCTTCATGAACAGTTGTTGGACTAAAAGAGAGGTAATAAACGTCATTGTTGGAATCGGCGTCCGTAAAGCTCTCGTCCCCGTGGTAGGAAAAGCCCAGGACCTTTCCATTGGGAGAGGTCACTTTGGTAACGAACCAACTTGTTAGGATATACCGATCTCTACCATCTGACCAGTTGACCTCAGAATCGTTGACGTCCATTCTAAAATAATCGTCTATTTTTCGTTGGGTACCTGTAGCGTGAAAATTGGTAACATACTCCTTGGCCTTGAACTCATAGGTAAATCCCTGTGCATCGATGATTCGAAAATCCTTGTCGTTCTCATTGAAATGTACCTTGGCCTTGCTGTCGTTCAATAGTATGGTCCCTATAGTGCCTTGCGCCCCGCCTTTCTGTGTCAGTTGGAATTTTACCACTTCCCCGAAAAGGGATGCCGTGAAGATATCGGGTTGGGTATCTGGTGCAATGGGAGTATTCCACAAAGGGGAATCCTCAAGGGAATCCAAGTACTCATTGGTCAGGGGTTGGGGAATGATGTCCCCATAACAATACCCCCCACCCCGTTGGGTGAATTTTCCTATGCCAATATCACTGTATTGGTTTATCTTTCGGGTAATGACGGCTTGGTTGGAGAGGGACCACCCCAAGCCTACCCATGAGGCCTCTTGGTTGGTTCTTATACCACCGGCATGGTATTGCAAGCCTACGGGAATTTGTTTGCCGTCAAAATCAATCGAATGAAAGGGAACCCCTATTTGTGGGATGCCCGTATACTGGTTAATAGGGGTCAGGCCATGTCTTTGAATTTCTGCCGATTGGGGTGTCAGGGGGGTATACTCAGTGGCTTTTTCATAACCTTGGCCCCAAACTGTAACTGAAAATAGTATACAGATTAGTGCATGTATTGGTTTTTTCATTGTTGTCCGTTTTATTTGGAGCGTATGTTTGACCTACTTTTTTTGGAGTTTTTGCACTTTGGCCTCAAGTTCAAGGATATAAAGCGTGAGCTCTTCTATTTTTTCAAGGAGCAGTCGGTCCATTTCCCCTAGGTCCAGGCCGTTGGCTTCTACTTCAGTGGCCGGCGGTATATTGGGCAAATGGCCCTTTTCGGCAATATGTTGCCGTACTTCCTCCAGGGTGGGAAGGTGATGGGCCTTGGTAAAGACATAATCAGGCCAGTTAGTGGTTTCCACTTTTACCCGCTTGGCGCGGATGTCCCCATTTACGGCCAGTTTGTAGTCTCTTGGCGTACTGGTGCCTATGCCCACGTTGCCAGCGGTGTAGTGCAATCTATTGTCACTTTCCTTGGTCCAGTGGCCGCCGGTGCCCCCTCCTGAAGTGTCTATGTCAGCGGTGGCGGTATTACTGGCACCACTCTCGTTGTTTGCGGCGTCATAGGCCCTTACCGTGAATGCATGGCTGCCGTCGGCCAGGCCCGTCACCTGATATTGGGTACCGGTGACAAGCTGTGTGGTAATCTGTGTGCCGTTATGAAAGACCTGGTAGCCATCCACCATTCCCGAATCGTCCGTGGAGGCTCCCCAACTGAGGGACACAGTGTCCCCGCTTACCGAAGCTTGGAGGTTTGAGGGTGCCGAAGGGGCAGTGGTATCGGTGGTATTCTCTGTATAGGTAATCTTCAGTTTTGGCCTAATGGCGGTATTGGTATTCTCTGAGGAGGCATAGGCCAGGTCGTTGGTGCCCGTATGTTTGAGTACCAGGGTAAAGGTCCCTTGATATAGCGAAGGGTCGGCCAGGGAGAGGTTATAGGAATGCAGTCCCGAACCGCTGGAGCTCCTGCTCCCCAGATTGGTGGAGGTGCCCGGGGCGTTGGCACCCGTAATGGTCGTCTCCGTCCAACTGGAACTGTTGGCCTTGTACACGGTCACGGTCCCGTTTCCGGAATCTGAGAACACCGTCATGTCCAATGCAACCGATGTAATGGTCCCATTGATGGTGCTTCCCGCAAATTTTAGGTAGACCGTCCTAGTGGGACCGCTCTGTTGCAAACGGAGCTTGTTGGTCTCATTGCCGCGTCCGGTACCTTGGGTATAGGCATCTTGGTCAGGGCTCAAAGTAAGGGTCTGCTGACCCATCAAGGCAAAAGGCACTAGGGACAGAAAAATGATTAAAAGGGTACTGGAGGGTCGTAAATGTGTCTTCATGGTTTGGAAAGTATGGTTAAAGGGTTCGTTGGTCTTTGAAAACATAGACTTACATGCTTACGGATAAATTTGAATATTAGTATTTTAAATCCTACGAATGTTGTGAAACAATCCTACTTTGTTGTAAAATGTGCATTTATAAATGTTTGATAATCAATATAATAAGAAAAATCTTACATATTTTTCATCCAAATGTTCCCTCGGTGTTAAAAAGGCCTTTTGGGATGGGCCCTCCATCATCTTGCAGGTATGCCCTTGCCCCGCCAATGGTTCAATGTGCTCTATTGTTCCATTGGGCCCTTAGCGTATTCAGTTGTTGTTGTAGTTGCGTGCTCTCTTCCTTAAGGTCAATGATGTAGAGGGTAAGTTCCTCTATTTTTTCAAGGAGCAAGCGATTCATGTCCCCAAGATCAAGTCCGTGGGCCTGCACATCTTGGGCGGAGGGAATGTTGGGCAGATGGCCCTTTTTGGCAATATGCTTTTTTACCGACTCCAATGTGGGGAGATCGTAATCTTCCGTGAAGACATAATCGGGCCAGTTGGTTGCTTCCACTTTTACCCGTTTGGCGCGGACATCCCCGTTTACGGCCAACCTGTAATCACCGGGAGTGGAGGTACCTATACCCACATTGCCCGCTGTAAAATGGAGTCTATTGTCATTTTCCTTGGTCCAATGACTACCTGGGGATGGGGGTTGTGTAGTACTTGAAACAGTGATGGCAGTCTGGGCTGAGATGGCACCATTACTTATAGAGGTGGCCGTAATGGTAGCGTTACCTTCCGCAATCCCGGTTACGGTTCCTGAATCATTGACTGTGGCCACAGCTGTATCACTGCTGTTCCAGATAAGTGAGGTATTGGTAGCATCATTGGGAGAGACCGTGGCGGTCAATTGTTGTGTAGCCCCAATCCCAATTGTTGGGTTGGAAGGAGACAAGGAAATGCCGGTAACCGCAATATTTCCGTTATTTCCGGTCAGTACTTCCAATAGTGGGACTTCGTTTCCGTTTATTTCCTCTATCCTTGGATCATAGATGAAAACCTTTTCACCTGCACCACAGTTCCACAAAAAGGATCGTATCCGGACCTTAATCTGGGCTGTGTTCGAGGGGAACATGAAGTCGGTTGCCGTATAACTTGGCTGGGGCAGGGTAGAAGAAGCGACCTGAGAGGGATCGTAGACTCCGGAATTGCCCACATCACTTATTGAGGAGGAGCGAATGTACCCAACCACCAAATACCATTGGCCATTGGGCAAGGGGGTTGTGGAGAAGTAGGGCCAGCTTCTATTGTTTCCGTTTTCATCTTGGGTAGAGGAGATAAGGTTGCCGGAAGTATCATAAGGGATAAATCCTGCATAATTATTACAGTTGTTGGCTCCCTCGGATTGGAGCCAAAACGATACCCTATAACTCTTGTTGGTATCCACAGTAATCCCTTTATGTCGTAACCCACCGTTCATACCCGAAGAGCCATCTGCAAATCCCTCCCATACGGTTACGTTGGCGCCATAAGGTCCCATCATGGTAATCCTGGAATTGTGTGTCGCAGTCCCTTCGTCGCCATAATTTGTTGTGGCCCCACTGGTACCGGAGACCCAGTCATTCATGTTGACAAGATTCTGCCCTGATACTATCAAGGGCAAAAACACCATAACATATAGAAAGATCATGGGGATACATCTTAAAAATGTATTCATAATGAGGGTGTTAAAAAGGAATAGTATATAAGTTTCTTACAAAGAATACTGCCTTAACCCAATGCATGTAGGAATAGTATGTTTTGTAAGAAATAACCTTCCTGTTTTTTTAAAAAATGTTGTGAATGGTGAAAAAACCGTGGTGAAAGAAAATATCGACGAATGGTAAGAAAAATTCGGCGAACCACGTATACTATTCGATGGGTTTTTGAGTTATGATATCATTGTTTATCAAAAACAAAAGCACCTAAAAATGAGACTTTTCAATAAAAAATTGCAGGCGTTGAACCTGCAGGAGACCCTGATTGTGCTAGCCATCATTGGGATTCTACTTTTATTGGCCCTTCCCAACCTTATGCCCCTGATCAGCAAGGCCAAGAGCCTGGAGGCACAAACACAATTGAAGGCTATTTACAATGCACAGACCACCCACCATTACATGTACAGTAAATACGGCCCCGATTTTTCGGAGTTGGACTTTGTGGCTCCCAAAACGGTACAGGAAAATGGTACGGCCAATTACCGCTATGAGATTGTACATGCCGACAATGCCACTTTTAAGGCCCGGGCCGAGGCGGTGACCGACTTTGATGGGGACGGGGTAATGAACGTTTGGGAGATAGACCAAAATGGCAATCCCAAACAAATTGTAAAGGATTGAGTCCCTTTGCCTACATAGCCATTAGTGCCCTATGCACGGGCATTGCCGTGCAGGACCTGTCCCAGCGAATGGTACATTGGTTCCTGTTTCCCCTGTTGGGCCTGGTACTGGCCTGGCAACATTATCTCCATGTGGGATTTCAGCCATTTTTGGCGTCCGTTATCCTTAACCTGATCTTGGTTAATCTCGTATTGGGCGCATTGTTCGCCTATACGCGCTATATCATGAAAAAAAAGTTTCTGAATACCAGTTTTGGGGCGGGTGACCTATTGTTTTTTTATGCTTTTGCCCTGGGATATCCCACCTATACCTTTTTGTTGTTGTTCACAGGGGCCATCCTCTTTTCGGCCCTGGTTTACTTTATAATGATCAAAAGGGGGGACAATACCGTTCCCTTGGCGGGCCTCATGGGCATTTTTGTCATGGGGGCCACCCTGGCAAGCCTATGGCCCAATGCCCCTTCCCTATACCTGATGTAACATGAGCATGGACAACTACCATATCACCCACGCCCTACAGCAGAAGATTACGGCCGACCAAGCCTTTCATTACCGTATTGTGCCCGTGGCCCAGATGGACCATGGTCTGGTCTTTAAGACCGACAGCGATTCCCTAAAGGACCTTTTGGCCGAATTGCAGATTGTATTGGATGCGGACGTTATCCTCGAAAAATGCGAAAAAGAGGAATTGCAACGCTACCTAGCGACCAACTATCGCCAGAAAAAGGAGGGTTCCAACCAACAACTGCACCTTACCAACGACTTTTTGGAGCGAATTCTATGGGAGGCCAAGAACATTGGATGCAGTGACATCCATTTTGAACCCTACGAGGAACGTTGCCGTGTACGCTTTCGGTTGGATGGCAAGCTCTTGGAGCAATTTACCATTGCCAATGCCGAATACCCCACCATCATCAACAAAATCAAGATCAAGGCCAATCTGGACATTGCCGAAAAGCGCTTGCCCCAGGACGGACGGATCAGCATGGGAACCAAGGGAACCGAGTTTGATATCAGGGTCTCTACCCTGCCCACCCTACACGGGGAAAAATTGGTGCTCCGTATCCTCAGCAAGGATTCAGGGAACCTCTCCTTGGAAGCCTTGGGATTGAATGATTTGGAACTCGCACGTTATAGGGAGGGGGTACGCCATCCCAATGGTATTGTCCTCATATCCGGTCCCACGGGGTCGGGAAAGACCACCACCCTCTATGCTACCCTTAAATACCTAAACAATGGCAAGACCAATATCCTAACGGTGGAGGACCCCATTGAATATACCTTGGAGGGTATCAACCAGGTACAACTACGGGAGAACATAGGGCTCGATTTTGCCAGTACCCTGCGGACCTTCCTCCGTCAGGACCCAGATATTATCATGGTTGGGGAGATACGGGACGTAAAGACCGCCAATATGGCCATAAGGGCTGCATTGACGGGACATTTGGTGCTGTCCACCATACATACCAATTCGGCCTGGGCCACTGTTTCCCGTTTGATTGATATGGGGGTACCCCCTTTCTTGATCGCCAGTACTCTAAACCTGAGTGTGGCCCAACGGTTGGTACGGAAGCTCTGCCAGGATTGTAAATCCGAAGTGGCCGTACATCCTGGAATCTTCCCAGAGAGTTTTCGCCCTCCAAAGGAATTGACACGCCACTTTGTGCCCATGGGGTGCAACAGTTGCCATTTTACGGGCTATACGGGGAGAAAGGCCATTTATGAGATAGTACCGGTGACCAAGGAATTATCAGTGCCCATCAAGGAAAACCATTTGGAAATTGACACCTATTTGCACGAAAAAAATATACAGACCCTAAGGGACAATGCACTAAAAATGGTGCAGGATGGAACCACCTCCATAGAGGAGGTCTATTCCCTTTTGACCTAACCACCAGAACCAACCATGAAGAGA
This sequence comes from Flavobacteriaceae bacterium, assembly GCA_040830145.1. Taxonomy (GTDB): domain Bacteria; phylum Bacteroidota; class Bacteroidia; order Flavobacteriales; family Flavobacteriaceae; genus JBFOLQ01. The sequence continues at coordinate 7,473 of JBFOLQ010000386.1, forward strand.
ATCGTATTCGTAATCAGTTTGTTTTTGACCCTTCAATTGGGTGCCCAGGACCAGAACCGAATCTTACAGTTACGGCACCAGTTGGAGCTGCTCGCCACGGAGAATGCCGAGCTGAACGAAAACCTGAAGCTCGATATCAACGTAAGCAATATTGACCTTAAGAATTTTTTAGTGGCCGTGTCCAAGGTGCACCAGTTGAACCTTACCGTGGCCAATGACGTGCCCAACACCTCCATTGTCAATAATTTTTCGAATGTCACCGTGTCAGACCTACTGGTGTTCCTATGCAAGGAATACGATCTTGATTTAGAGTTTACGGGCAATATTATTGCGGTAAAACGGTATGTGGCCCCCATGCCCGAAGTAAAGGAACGTGTAATTCCCATTGCATATGACCCCATGACGGGGAATGTGACCATGGACCTTCAACAGGACCCGGTCAGCAAGGTGTTTAGGAAAATCATGGATATCTCGGGCAAAAACCTGCTCTTTGGGAACGATATGGGCAATCTGGGCCTTACCGTATACCTGAACAACGTGCCTTTTGAGATTGCCATGGAAAAAATGGCGACGGTAAACCAATTGGAGCATTCCATTTCAAAGGACGGGTTTCACCTGTTTAAAAAAATGAGCCAAGAAAACGCGCCTATGGGCACTGTACGCCGATCTTCCTACGGTCGTGTGGGGTACGAGATCGTGGACAGCCTTAACCGTGTATTGAATGTACAATTCAACAATACATCCATTGCCTCCATCATTCACGGTATAAGTGAAGATTTGGGGTTGGATGTGTATACGGCCACACCTTTGGAGCAGGCAGGGAATGTGTCCTTTACGGCCAAGGAAATTGCGTATGATGCGTTGCTTCGGTATATTTTTGAAGGCCATCAAAAGGCAAGTGCCGTACCTGTGGACCAGGGGAATGCCAATGATGCCCGCAACCGGGCGGGTGGCCAGCGCCCATCGGCACCAGTGATGCCCGTCAATTTTACGTTTAAGAAAGAAGGCAATATCTATTTTTTTGGTACGGCAGACCAATTGAGTGTACGCGATGTGGAGATCATACAGATGATGCACCGTTCCGTGGAACTGCTGAGCGACCCTTCCAGTTATTCGGGTAACCGCCAGGCCGGACGTACCAGCAGTGGGAGTATCAACTACTATGGGAACCAGTCCAATGGCAATTTGGGACAGTCCAACCTCAATTCCAGGAGAAATGTGAATACCAATCGTTCCAATTTTGGGGGTTCGCAGAGCGATATAGAGGCTTTGGTGGGCATACTCCCAGATGAGATTACAAACGATTTGGATATCCGGGTCGATTTTGAGCTCAATAGCTTTTTGGTCAGCGGTCCCGCTGCCAAGATTGA
>JBFOLQ010000387.1:0-7232 GCA_040830145.1 Flavobacteriaceae bacterium
AGTCAAAAACAATTGGAAATCAATGAAAATGAGCTTTTGACCAATGAACTGAAAATGGCCATTGCCGAACGGGATTTGGAAATCCACGAACAAAACATGGAACAAAACCAGGAAATCCTGGATTTCTATGCAGATAAGATGACCAATGAGGCCCTGTACCATTTAATGTCCGGACATCTTACACGCCTGTTCAGGGACACCTATGGCCTGGCATTTCAAATGGCCCTGGATGCCCAGACTGCCTTTCGTTTTGAGATGAACGATGAAACCGCTTCCTATATCGGATACGATAATTGGGATACGGCCTCAATGGGTCTCCTATCCGCTGAAAAACTACAGTACCAATTGATGCAGATGGAGACGGCCTTTATGGAAAGGAATACACGGAAGGCAGAAATTCAGGGCCATGTATCCTTGGCCATGTTGAACCCCAATGCCCTTTTGGAGTTAAAAGGTACGGGCCAGTGTATCTTTTCCATTCCCGAGGCTTGGTTTGACATTCAATACCCAGGCCAATACAAAAGACGCATCAAGTCAGTCTCGTTGACGATACCCTGTGTCACGGGCCCCTATGTGAACGTTGCCTGTAAGCTTAAAATGATGGGATCCAGGCTTAGGGCCAGTCCAGACTTGGGAGAAGACCTTGTGGATGCCCTGGGCCTCTTACCAGAGGGAAATGATCGAATCTTTACCTCCACGGCCCAAAATGATGCCGGGATATTGGAATTTAACTTTAGGGATGAACGCTATTTGCCATTTGAAGGGGCCGGTGTTGATAGTACTTGGGAAATAAAACTTCCGGAAAAATTGAGGAGTTTTGACTACAACACCATTAATGATGTTATTTTCCATATCAATTACACCGCCGAATATGACGAAACCTTTAGGGGAACCGTAGAGAATGGTATTGAAGCTGAATTGAATAGATTGAACCAAGGGAACGGTCTGTTCAGGGTATTATCACTGAAACACGAGTTTCCCAATGAATGGTATCAGGCATCAGCTTCTGAAACCTCAGTGAACATTGAACTACGTCAAGAACACTTTCCTTTTTTCGCCAAAGAGGTAGGTTTGGAGGTCTCGTCCATTGCATTGAAGGAGGTCAATGCCCAAAATGGGACCGTTGATGAAATCAATGGTGCCATTACGTCCCCTACGGGACCATTGCCCATATCCGTTGAGGTTCCGTGGGATTCAGATACACCGGACAAGGAATTGTTTTTGGTCGTTAATTACGGGATATAGGGACTTCAACGTATTTGGCGGCCCTTTAATTTCCCTGGGGGCACTTTGCACAAATGGATTCCATGGCTTTTATGAGCAGTTGGTTGGTTTCCATGGTTCCCACGGTGATACGTACCTTTCCAGTGGCCCCAAAATTGGATACGGGACGTACCATGATACCATATTCCATAAGGGCTTCCACAAAGTCATTTTCAGGAATGGGTGGATCTATGAGAAAGAAATTGGCTTGGGAAGGCCAATAACGGATTTGCAATGTGTTGAAGGCCTCTTCCAAGAATTGACGTCCCTTATGTACGGTCTGTAGGGTCTCTTCCAAAAAGACACTATCCTCCAAAGCGGCAATGGCCCCTTCAATGGAAGGGGAGGGGAGAAGGAAGGGCTTGCACAACTGTCGCATATAGTCAATAATGGCCTTTGTGGAATAACAATACCCAACCCGTAACCCGGCAAGGCCGTATACTTTTGAGAAACTGTTGATGGCAATAATGGGGAATCCCTCTTCAACAAAGGGGAGAGCAGTAACATAATCTGGTGCGGTCACGAACTGCCAATACACTTCATCCAATATCACGACGATATTCCCTGGAAGTTTTGACAGTAAGTTGTCAAGGTCTGATTTGGGTATATATGTACCGGTAGGATTATTGGGACTCGTTAAAAAAATGATTTTGGTACGTGGGGTCACCGCATTGAGAATACCCTTGATGTCAAGATTATAATCGGGTGCCATCAAGGGGACATCCACCACTTTGGCCCCATACCACTGTGAAAATACTTTGTAGGGCAAAAAACAGGGATTGGAAATGATGACTTCATCACCCACCTCCAAAAAGGCCCGGCCAATTAAATCAATGATTTCGGAACCACTGTTACCCAATAGGAACCTATCTTCGGGAAGCTTATTCCCAAAATAGTTGGCCAAAGCCTTTCTCACACGCACATCGGTTTGATCTGGGTACCTATGTAGTTCCTGCGCAGCTCCTTTAATGGCCTCTATCGCCTTAGGGCTGGGCCCCAATGGATTTTCGTTTGAGGAGAGCTTATATATCTTGTGGCCTGAACCAAGGGGAATGTTCTTGCCCCCTTCGTATTCCTTTTTGGCGGTTTTGAGATGTGCTTTGAAGATAGATTGAATATCCTGGCTCATGAATCAAATTTTTGCGCATATAACAAGATGGCCAATGCCTGTTGCACATCCCCTTCTTTTTCCAAAATTTCCTGGGCCAACCGGTGCAGGTCCATTTTGGAGGTGGGCTTGTCCGTACCCAAGGTTTTGGAGACCTCTTCCACCATTGCTACATCAGGTAATTTTTCAACGTTCCCCAATCTTCCCAGATTGTTTCCGGTCAATATGGAGCTGTTTCTGATATCTTCAGGGAGCTGGTCAACACCGATGCTCCTAGTACGAATGGGCTTGGGAATCTCAAATAGGGAATCCCCACTAGATCGGGTGTACCAACTGCCACCCATGCGCCCAACCAAATCCAACGTGCGTGTATCCAATTGTCCCTGTGCATCCAGATAATCCCCATTGATATGAATGAGCTCCACCTTGGCAAAAATGAGGTTTCCCGCTCCGGGAAGTTCAGCCAATTCAATGATACGCTCCACCGTACATTCAAATGATACCGGGGATTCCGCCACTCTTGGAGGACCCACCTTTTTACTGGGAGCTTGGGTGAGTCCAGCCTTGACAAATTCATTGACCCCTTTGTCATAGGCGGTGCTAGACAGGGACATTTGTTCCACCATGGCATGGTTGACAATATTGATGACCACTTCCGGAACCTCCTTCACATTCTGATGTGTATGTTTTAAGGTATTGTCCCTACCACTTCGGGCAGGGGAAAATACCATAAGGGGCGGATTGGAACTAAACACATTGAAAAAACTGAACGGACTCAGATTTACATTTCCATCCTTGTCCACAGTACTGGCAAAACAAATGGGCCTAGGCGCTACCGCTGTCAACAGGACACTGTGGAGTTCTGATTGCGAAATGGAGGTGGGATCAATGGTCTTCGTCATGATGGCATCACTCAATCCAGGATTTATAATACTTTCCATCATCTATTCCGAGGGCATTCTCGGTCACTTGCAACGGTTTAAAGGTATCGATCATCACGGCCAGCTCCTTGGTCTCCTTTTGTCCTATACTCGCCTCATAGGTGCCAGGATGCGGACCATGGGGGATTCCGGCAGGGTGCAATGAAATATGCCCTGGGGCTATGTTGGTACGGCTCATAAAATCTCCATCCACATAGTATAATACCTCATCGGAATCTATATTGGAGTGGTTATAGGGTGCTGGAATGGCCTTGGGATGATAATCGTATAGACGGGGACAAAAAGAGCACACCACATAGGCATCGGTTTCAAAGGTCTGATGCACTGGGGGCGGTTGGTGCACCCGGACCGTAATGGGCTCAAAATTATGGATGGAAAATCCGTATGGATAATTGTAACCATCCCAGCCCACCACATCAAACGGATGAGTGGCATAGACCAAATGATGCAGTACCCCTTGTTTTTTGACCTTTAAGACGAATTCCCCTTCCTCATCAAAGGTTTCCAGGCCCTGGGGCAATTTATAGTCCCGTTCGCAAAAGGGCGAATGTTCCAATAACTGTCCAAACCAATTCCTATAACGTTTGGGCGTATAGATGGGCCTGAACGACTCGGTATAGAGTAGACGATTGTCCTCTGTATCAAATTCAATCTGGTAGATCATGCCCCTAGGTATGATCAAATAGTCGCCATACTCAAATGGAATGTTCCCCATAAAGGTCCTAAGGGTGCCCGTTCCCTTGTGAACGAAGAGCATTTCATCGGCATCCGCATTTTTGTAAAAGTATTGCGTCAATGATTTTTTGGGGGCAGCCAGCCCAATATGGATATCACTGTTCACCAACAAGGGTGCCCGGGCCTCCAAAAAGTCATCTTTCGGGGCAATGTCAAATCCGATTAACTTTCGGGAGGTGATGTTTTTTTCCACCGCTATCTTCGGGCGCACATCAAGGGGCTCACCCACTTCCTTTACCTGTGTAGGGCGATGCACGTGATATAGGAGGGAGGACATCCCATCAAAACCAATGGTACCGAACAATTGCTCATAGTATAAACTTCCATCGGGCTTCTCAAATTGGACGTGCCGCTTCTGCGGTATTTTTCCTAAGGTGTGGTATATGGGCATATGTAAAAGTTTTGGGGTTAGGGACGGGTAGGGAGTCTACAGACCCCATACCACTGCCCTGAACCTATTAGTGCAATGTGCCTCTCAGTTCCTGTTCACGTTCAATGGCCTCAAACAATGCCTTAAAGTTCCCTTTTCCAAATGATTGGGCCCCCTTTCTCTGGATAATTTCAAAGAACATGGTAGGCCTCGGCTCCACGGGTTTGGTAAAGATTTGCAATAGATAGCCTTCATCATCCCTATCCACTAAAATGCCCAATTCCTTCAAGGGGGCAATATCCTCATCAATTTTCCCTACACGATCGGTCACGGCATCATAGTAATTGGCAGGTACACGGAGGAATTCAACTCCACGACTGCGCAGCTCCCTAACCGTCTTGATAATATCATCAGTGGCCACCGCAATGTGCTGTACCCCTTCTCCCTCATAAAAATCCAGATACTCCTCAACCTGGGATTTTTTCTTGCCCTCCGCAGGCTCGTTTATGGGAAATTTGATACGGCCGTTGCCATTGCTCATTACCTTACTCATAAGGGCCGTGTATTCTGTGGAAATATCATTGTCGTCAAAGGAAAGGATGTTCACAAAGCCCATGACCTTCTCATAAAAACCCACCCAGTGGTTCATTTTGTTCCAGCCGACATTGCCCACCATATGGTCTACATATTTTAATCCGGTGGAAGTGGGGTTATAGTCTGGAGTCTCCCATTTTTTGAACCCTGGCAAAAAAGCACCCTTGTAATCCTTTCGCTCCACAAAGATATGGACAGTCTCACCATATGTATAAATACCGGCACGAACTACCTTACCTGTTTCATCTTCCTCAGTAACGGGCTCCATATAGGAGCGTGCCCCTCGTTCCATTGCGGTAGTATAGGCATAGGTGGCATCGTCCACCCAGAGTGCCACAACCTTGACCCCGTCACCATGGGCATCAATATGCTTACCTATTTCAGTACCACTTTTAAGGGGAGAGGTCAGTATCAATCTAATTTTATCCTGCACCACCACATAGCTTTCGCGGTCGGTAAGTCCGGTTTCCAAACCGGCATAGGCGTAGGACTGGAACCCAAAGGCCGTTTTATAAAAATGGGCGGCCTGTTTTGAGTTGCCTACATAAAGTTCAATGTAATCTGTGCCGTTGATCGGCATGAAATCCTGTGCATTGTCATACACTTTGGGTAGGGTTGAGGTTTCCATAAGAATTTGATTTTAGACCTTAATGTTGCATATGCAACAAAAATAAAGAGATTTTTTTATATATCCTAATGGTTTTTATCAATGTATTCCCAGGCTAGGGGACACTATGTTCAAAATGGTCCCGCTTCACAGGGAATGCCCACTATTGAATGGTCGTTTCAGATGGATGAAATGGGGTCATCCATGATACCTGCCAAAACAATGGGTCCATAATCTTTTCCATATTTTTGTCCCATGGACAGGACCGAAGGTTTTGGGGTATACTTGGATAGGACGTTGAAAAAGATTCAATCGGTCTACTTAATGACCTTTGAGGCCAATGCCATAGATCTAACGATAGAGCAATGGGTAATATTGCAGCGTATCCATGTACTGGGAAAGGATGCCTCGCAGTCTGAGGTGGTGAAAATCAATTACCGAAATAGGGCCACTACTTCAAGGGTCATAAGGGGACTGTGCAATAAGGGCCTTGTCAGGAAAGAACGGTTTAGTGGGGATAAAAAACGGTTTAAATTGGTATTGACCCATGAGGGAAATGCCGTCATAGAAAAAGCCAATCCCATTATTCAACATCTTAGGGCTACAGCCGGTGAAGGCATTGACGCATCGGACTTTGAAACCTTTCTTGAGGTACTCAACAGTATTTGGAACAACTACGATGCCTATGAAAAGCAGCAACTGGGCCGGGAATCAATCTCGGAAACCAAGTCCAATATCGAATAAAGATGCCACCATTGGGCAAATCACGAAACCTTACAGTCCATCTTGATAGGTATTCGCTGTGTAACTGTTGTTAAAAACGCGAAGGATCCATTTATCATCCCCGTACTTGCCGTTAAAATCATTTTTCAAGGCATCCCTAGCCTTCCCTGCGTCCACAAAGTACCCTAGATAGACGTAATTGAGGCCATTTTCATTACTGATAAAATAGTCAGGGCTTAACCCCTTTTCCTGAAGCTTGTTCAAAAAGGTAAAGAGATTGCTTCTTGACTTAAACACATTGGCAACAATATAATAACCTTCACTTAGATGGGGGACAACCTGAAACCTCATTTTTTGCCGATTCTTGTCTTGGTTTTTTCCAACTCCCGGAGTAGGGGTAGGGCTTTCCGATACGGATTCAATACGGGTGTCTATTTTGGTTTCAACCAATTGCATAATCATCTCGAATCTATTCTCAAGATCTGCCATTCTCGCTTCATCAATGGAATCCTGCCTTAGGATGAGTTCGTCAATTACATTCTTATTCTCCTTGACCAAAGCCGTAAAATACGAGAGTGAATCATTTTTACGGCGCCCTCTTTTTTGGGGAAGATGATTACGTTCACGCGGCGGTTTAGCCCTATTGGTTCGCAATGCATACGTGGAGGTCTTGGGAATTCCCTTATCCCCATTTTTGGAAGCTTCCCCTGGGTCTTCGGCCACAACCCCAATGGTATCCAATGCCGTTTCGCCATCTGCAATCCCCATTCCCTTATCAGATGTATGGTCAAACACATAGGCCATGGACATTTCATGGTTGGCCCCAAGATTCTGCCCTTTCCCGAAATAATCCTTTTCCCATACATACCCTAGGGACAAATGCCTGTTCAG
>JBFOLQ010000388.1:0-11052 GCA_040830145.1 Flavobacteriaceae bacterium
AGGAGTATTCCAAAAACTTAGAAGGGGTGACCACCACAGGGAATTTTGAAGTACAGGGAATGTTCAAGGGTATTGTGGATGAGGAGCATATCCCCAAATTCAATATTACCATTAACTCGGATAATGCTTCCTTCAAGTATCCAGATTTGCCCAAGGCGGTGCGCAACATATTTATTGATATGGCCATCAATAACGGCACGGGGGTCGTAGAGGACACCCATGTAGCTATTGAAAGGGCATCCTTTACCATTGATGGGGACAGGTTCAATATGACTTCTAAGATAACTGAGCTGTTGGGGAACACCAAAGTTGAGGCCCATATTGATGGGAAAATGGATCTTGCCAATGTACCAAGGGCGTATCCCGTACCGGAGGATATGGATCTTAAGGGAATATTGGAAGCTGATATCACCACAGCCTTTGACATGGAGTCCATTGAAAGGGAGCAGTATGAAAATACCACTACCAGTGGTACAATGAGCGTTAGGGATTTCGAGTATACATCCAGTGAAATGCCAAAACCCGTACAAATTGAAGTGGCTTCCATGGTATTCGATCCCAAACGGGTAGAAGTTGGGCAATTGAATGCCCGGACCGGAAAAACAGATTTTAGGGCTACCGGGACCATTGATAATTTTTTGGGATTTCTCTTTAATGGGGAAGAGGTCAAGGGCCGTTTTCAATTGGAATCTGACACTTTTTCAATGGACGATTTTATGGTGGAGGAGACAATAACCGAGACCCAAGGGGAAATGGATGCCAATACTGGTTCCGGAACGGTGGAAAAAATCAAGATTCCCTCTTTTTTGGATTGTGGGATCAATGCCAAGGCACAAACGGTACTATACGACAATCTTGTCCTTAAGGATGTACAGGGCCATTTAAGGATTAAGGACCAAAAGGCGATATTGAGTGATATGACCACTTCCCTTTTCAACGGACAGGTGCAATTTGCCGGGGAAGTTTCCACCAAGGAAGCGACCCCTACCTTTGCCATGAGGTTGGGAATGGAAAATTTGGGGATAAGTGAAAGTTTTGAGGCCATGGAACTTTTCCAGACAATCGCTCCTGTGGCAGAGGTCCTAAAAGGAAAGTTGGATTCCGATATTGAGCTTTCCGGGAACTTGACTGACGACCTCTTGCCCGATATGGCTACCTTATCGGGGAAGGTATTGGCAGAGATCTTGGCCGGTGACCTAAACGCCCAACAATCAAAATTATGGGACGCGTTGGGCGCTAAACTTGACTTTGTCAAGACCGACAAGCTCAATTTAAAGGGATTAAAGACCGCACTTTCCTTTGAGAATGGCCAAGTAAGGGTAAAACCCTTCAGCATTGCGTATGAAGATATTGAAATAAAGATTGATGGGAGCCACACCTTTGACAAAAAAATGAACTATACGGCCACGCTCGATGTGCCCACTAAATATTTGGGAAATGAGGTAAACAGCCTTATTGCCCAACTAGATGATTCCTCCTTGAAAGGTCTTACCGTTCCTGTGACGGCCACAATAGGGGGAGTATACAATAAGCCAAGTGTTACCACTGATCTGACCTCTGGTGTAAAGGCCCTTACCCAACAATTGATTGAGGTCCAAAAACAAAAAATGGTCGACAAGGGAACGGAAAAGGCCAAGGACCTTCTTGGGGATATACTGGGAGGGAAAAAGGATTCGTCTGCCACGGGTGGGGAATCCACGGAGGAGCAAGTAAAGGATGTTCTGGGTGGAATTTTGGGAGGAAACCAAAAAGAACGGGATTCAACTCCTATCCCTTCTGACAGTGCTCCCAAGGATATGGTCAAGGAAAAGGCCAAGGATATCCTGGGAGGACTCTTCGGCAAAAAAAATGATACCGTGAAATGATGGGCACGTGCGATGGTATTGATATCCATTGTAAATGTTTTTTTGCACATGCCCAGCATTTGGTAGGACACCCCTAAACTTTCAATAAAACTTGATTCGCTGATGGATCAAGGGATTTTAATTCGGATGCATGGAAACTGCCTTCATAGAGGCATATCTACTCTTCGGCGGCCTCCATTCCCCTAAGGGGACTTTCACATACATAGAGTGGCAGAGGGTACTGAACGCGTATTGGGTTGTCGGGTTCAAGCGACCCTACTTTGCCTTCTAGGCAGGTGTCGGTACAAAAAATAAATTTGTAGCGAATTTGGTAACTCAAAACGAGCCCATTATGGACTTTTATTCATAACTTTCAATGAGACTCATTGAACTCGCCTTGAGTTGTAGAATTCAAGTGAGGATTTAAGATTTTGGGATCATTTGAATACTTTTTTTGAGGGGCATCGCTGGGCTACGGGCCAAGAAAAAGGAGAAAAATGAGTGTAAAAGATAAACATATAGCGAATTTTCACAACTCAAGACGAGTTCATAGTTAGAACTATACCGAAAGCATTTACCATGTTGAAGATTGGGATTGGGCGTAGGATTTATTATGGAATTGACCCCTTGTTTTCATTCCTTGCCCTTATGGTTGTGGTGTGTGGCTGCCAAGAAAAGGACACGGAATACAATGGGACCCATGTGCTCAATGCACTGGAAACAACCTATCTTGATGTCAGGGACCAGGGCCAAACAGATAAGGTGTATCCCCTAGTGGATTTTATCTTGATCAATGATCCCAAAATTTCCGATAAGGCTTCCCTGGCTAAATTGGACTATCTGATGAGTGTCTACTACCTGAATAAATTACAACTCGTACAATCCAAGGCCTATGCCGAAAAATCGTATTCCTTGGCTTTGGAACTCAATGACCTGGACCTTCAGGCTTCCAATTTGGGTACGATGTCATTGGTGGAGGCCTACTCCAAGGATTTTACCAGTGCCATGGCCAAAAGTATAAATGCGGAGATGCTGTATGAGAGGATTGGAAGTAAAAACTCACTGATCGATATTTACTTGAATAGAATGATGATCTATGAAAATCTGGGAAAATGGCAAGAATCCCTAAATACGGGCAAAAAGGTTGTGGACCTTGTTGATGAAACAGGAAATAAAAGGGATAGATTGAAATACGCTTATGCGAAAATGGCTTGGGCATCCTCCTATTTAAAGGATTCCGTTGGCACATTTGATTTTACGGCCAAGGCAGAATCCTTGATTCAGGATGAAAAGGCCCCCAATAGTGACATTCGTAAGCTCATTGAGATGGCCAAACAGGAAGTTTATCGGGATAGGGGAGATTATAAAATGGCCTATGACCATATGAAGAACGCTTTGGTGAATTCTGTAGATAATAGTGCCGAAAGATGGAAATTGATTGAAAAGGAATTTGCCTTTGAAAGGGAGCTATTGAATCAAATAGATGAAGACCGAAAAAAAAGTCTCAAAAGAAACCATATTTTTTTGGTGATGACCATTGCATTTTTGGCCATATCGCTTCTATACACTTTTTACTACCGGCGATTGCAGAAAAAGTTAAGGAACAGCCTTAAGGAATCGAGCCGACTCAATCATGAGCTCCAAAATACCTTGATCAGGTTGCAGAGTAATAATCTTGATCTTGAGAAGAAGCAGGAACACATCTCCAAATTAATGGAACTCAATGAACGTACCCTTTTTGGCAAAGTGTTCAAGTTATCAACCTATAAAGATGCCCTTGAAACCATGGCCAAACAGGTGGGGAAATTGGTAAGTGCGGACCAGCCCATAACCCCCAACAAACTTTTGCCCTTTGAGAAGACACTTCTGTCCCTCATCAGTAATGATGAGATATGGGAAGATTTCAAAATACAATTTGAGAAGACGCGGCCGGGGTTCTTTAAGAAACTAAGTGCTATGGCAGGTGATTTGAGCATCAATGAAATGAAACATTGTACTTATGTCGTTTCAAAATTGAGGATAAAGGAAGTCGCCAACCTCATTAATGTATCGCCCCGTGCTGTGGAGACGGCGCGCTACCGTGTGAAAAAGAAGCTGGGTCTTGGCAAGGATCAAAGCCTCTACGAATTTTTACAGCAGATATAGTTTTCTCCTAGGTAACATTGGAATGGTTCATCCGAAGACAATCTCTTTTCAAAAGTATGGGAAACTATATATCATGATTTGGAATGCGTGGCCATGCATTGAAATCAGGTGATGGGTATATACATATTGATTGGGTCAGTGGATGCCCAACCTCACATAACTTCCCTCATTTCCCCGAACATTGAAGACCGTCTGATCTTCAAAAATGAAATACTGTCCCTTAATACCCTTAAGTATCCCGGAATAACTGGGAGTCTTGACTAAGTTCAAGCTTTTTACCTTTTCGGGATAGGTCAATACCGGAAATTCCAAATGGGTTTCAGCCTTATTGTCCAGAAAATAGGGTAAGACTTCTTCTGGAATATGGGATTTTAATTCACTGCGATATTGGACCAAGTCAATATCCTCAATTTGGTTGGTTAGCATTTTCCGCCAACTGGTCTTGTCACTTACATGGTTTTTGAGGGCCACTTCGGTAATGCCTGCCAAATAACGGTTGGGTACCTCAAGAATCTCCAAGGCTTCATGGGCCCCTTGATCGATCCATCGGGTGGGCACCTGTGATTTTCGGGTCACCCCAACCTTGACGTTGCTACTATTGGCGAGATAGACGATGTGTGGCTGTAATTGCATCTTTTTTTCATATTCCAAATCGCGATCTTCCTTATCTAAATGGGCAGTGCTCAATTCAGGTCGCATGATCCAATCTCCCGCCGTTGGGATTTCAAAAAAACAGCTCTTACAGAAGCCCTGCCTATATATGGGCCTGTCTTGCCCACAGTTGAGGCATTGGTGTTTTATAAATTCCAGGGTTATTTTTTTTTCAAGTACTTGGTTAACGTTCAAAAAATCGTCCCCGAAAACCAAGTAGTATTGTACGGGAGGTCCCACCTCTGTCTGCATCTTTCGTAAAACACCTTCGTAATGCATTTCTTTTCTTTGACAAATAACCTATTTTAGACCGCTAAAGATACTAAAAATGCCCTTACCACTATTCAATTCAATTGCTTCGTGGTTATTGAAAAAGCGCTATCACCAGATTGAGCTTTTTTTGAAATACCCGGGTGAGGTACAGCAAGAAGTGTTGTTGCAATTGGTTGATTTTGCCGAAGAGACCGATTTAGGCAAAAAATATGGCTTTGGGGACATACGGAGTTACGACGACTTTCGGAACCAAGTGCCCATTGTTACCTATGAACAACTTGAGCCCCTTATAGAGCGTACGCGTAGGGGCGAACAAAACCTTTTTTGGCCTACCCAGATTAAGTGGTTTGCCAAGAGCAGTGGTACCACCAACGCCAAGAGCAAGTTTATTCCCGTAAGTGGGGAGGCCCTGGAAGACTGTCACTACAACTCTGCTAAGGATTTGTTGTGTCTCTATCTGAACAACAACGAGAACTCACAACTCTTTACGGGCAAAGGGCTTCGGTTGGGGGGAAGCAAGGAACTGTATGAGGACAATGGTTCCATCTTTGGGGACCTCTCTGCCATTCTCATTGACAATATGCCCTTTTGGGCGGAATTTAGTAGTACCCCTAGTAATAAGGTATCCCTGATGAGTGAGTGGGAGACCAAAATGAAGGCCATAATCCAAGAGAGTATCAAGGAGAATGTGACCAGCCTGGCCGGGGTACCCTCCTGGATGTTGGTGCTCCTTAACCGGGTATTGGAAACCACGGGTAGGGAACACCTGTTTGAAATATGGGAAAATCTGGAAGTCTACTTTCATGGGGGGGTCAGTTTCGCACCGTATCGGGAACAATATGAACGGATGTTGCCCCAGGGACGTTTTCAATATTATGAGGTGTACAATGCCTCAGAAGGCTTTTTTGCGATCCAGGACCGAAACAATGCTGATGACCTATTACTGATGTTGGATTATGGTATTTTCTATGAGTTTATCCCTGCCGGGCAGTGGAATGACCCAGAACCCATGGCGATTCCCCTTTGGGAAGTGGAGGTTGGGAGAAACTATGCCATTGTAATCACAACCAATGCGGGACTATGGCGCTATAAGATAGGGGATACGGTACGGTTTACCAGTACGGATCCGTACAGAATTAAGATTACCGGCCGCACCAAGCACCATATCAATGTCTTTGGGGAAGAACTCATAATCGAAAATGCAGAGGAGGCCCTAAAACGCATATGTAAGAAAACAGGTGCCTTGATCAAGGACTATACCGTAGCACCCATTTTTATGAGTGGCCAGAGCAAAGGGGCCCATGAATGGTTGGTGGAATTTTCAAGGCCACCAAAGGATATGGGCTATTTTACAGAAATGTTGGACAATAGTCTCAAGAGCCTCAATTCTGATTATGAGGCCAAACGCTACAAAAACATGACCTTGGATAAGCCCAAGGTGCACATGGCCCGTGAAAACCTATTTTACGATTGGTTGAAATCAAAGGACAAATTGGGAGGGCAGCACAAGGTACCCCGGCTCTCAAACCAAAGGGACTGCCTTGATGAGCTGCTGGAAATGAACCAATGGTATTGATCGGGACGTTCCTTCATTTTTTTGGAAAATCTATTTTGATGGTGTGGGAACCATAATCGGATGGTGTTTTAAAAATAGCTGCAAATCAATGGGTTGTTGCTTTTCTTTCATCGTTGCCGAGCACATGTTTACGACCCCCAGGGGGTGTTCCTTATAATTCAAATTTGGTGGATACATCGAAGTTTTGTTCCCGATGAACAAAAAAATGGGGAAAACTCTGGGCAATTGCCCAACTTGGATGAAAATAATGCCCTATCCCCCTTAACGTAAACTTTAAATAATGGCAGAAAAACTGGTTATCATATCTGATATGTGGGGCAGTAAACAAGGTCTTTGGATTACCTCTTACCTTGGTTACCTGCAGCAGTATTATGATATTGAATATTATGACAGCCAACAATTGGCCAACATTGATCTTTTGGTCAATACCAAAGAGAACATCCACAAGGCCTTTGTGGACGGTGGCATTGAGGTAGCCGCTGAACATTTATTGAAACGGAGCAAGGAAGCCAGCCATTATTTGGCTTTTAGCGTAGGGGGAAGTATTGTATGGAAGGCAGCCTTGAAGGGACTTCCTGTAAAATCAATGTATTTGGTTTCTTCCACACGGTTGAGGTTCGAGGAGAAAAAACCGGATGCGCCTGTCACCGTACTTTGTGGGGGACGAGATCCCTATGCGCCCGGAAATGATTGGACAAAGAAAATGAACCTTGAGATGCAGGTGGCGAAGAAATTTGGCCATTCCCTGTATTCTGACGAGATGATGATTCAAAAAATATGTTTGGACTTGCTAAGGAATGTAACCCAAGTGGATGTTCCCAAGCGAAAGGTCGTGTAAGATAAGTGTTTATGTGTAGTGTGATCCCAGTATAAGGTTACTGGGGTTGGAATAAAAGCGGTCTTCTAACTTTAGGAGACCGCTTTTAGTTTTTTAATGGTTTCGCGCGATAGCTTGTTTTCCGCATAGGGTTTTGTGACCTTGAACTCGGTTTCACCACTACTGGGCATCTCAAACATGGCATCGGTAAAGATGGCCTCGCAAAGAGATCGTAGTCCACGGGCACCCAATTTATATTCCACGGCCTTCTCTACAATATAATCCAAGGCCTGCTCCGTAATACTGAACGTAATGCCATCCATCGAGAACAATTTTTCGTATTGCTTGATGATGGCATTCTTGGGCTCCGTCAAGATAGCCCTAAGGGTTTTGGTATCCAAGGGATTCATATGTGTCAGTACCGGCAATCGTCCAATGATTTCGGGAATTAACCCAAACTCTTTAAGATCCTTGGGGATTATATACTGTAGTATATTGGTTTCATCCAGGTTCTCTTCCGCTTTAGAGGCCGCATATCCCACTGCTTGCATATTCAAACGTTTGGAAATGGCCCTCTCTATTCCATCAAAGGCCCCACCGGCTATGAATAGGATATTTTCCGTATTGACCTCAATGAACTTTTGATCCGGATGTTTGCGCCCTCCTTTTGGGGGTACATTGACCATGGTTCCTTCCAGAAGTTTAAGGAGACCCTGTTGTACGCCTTCACCCGACACGTCACGGGTAATGGATGGATTATCACTCTTACGGGCAATCTTGTCAATTTCATCAATAAAGACAATACCCCGTTCCGCTTTTTCCAAATTGTAATCAGCAGCCTGCAAGAGACGTGTAAGAATGCTTTCAACATCTTCACCCACATAACCGGCCTCGGTAAGTACCGTGGCATCCACAATGGCCAAGGGCACATTGAGCATACGGGCAATGGTTTTGGCCATAAGGGTTTTTCCAGTACCCGTTTGGCCTACCATGACAATGTTGCTCTTTTGGATTTCAACATCATCCTCTTTGGGCGAGGGCTGTAAAAGACGTTTGTAATGATTGTATACAGCAACGGACATTACTTTTTTGGTACGCTCCTGTCCAATGATGAAAGTATCCAAAAAAATCTTGATTTCAGCCGGTTTTTTGAGTACCAGCTCGGCTGATAGGTCATTGTTTCGGCTTTGTTTGGATTCCTCTGTGACAATACCATGTGCCTGTTCAATACAACGGTCACAGATATGGGCATCCAGCCCTGCGATCAAAAGATTGGTCTCAGGCTTTTTCCGGCCACAAAAAGAGCATTCTAAATTTTCCTTTGCCATACGCTTCCTGTCTTCCCCTCAAATAACGAAAGATTACGTGATTTGTTCTATTTTTTTCGACAATCGACCTCTATGGGCCTGGAATTAGGTCGTAATTACTCCTTTTCCCTTACTAAAATCTCATCGATCATGCCATATTTCTTGGCTTCCTCTGCCCTCATCCAATAGTCTCGGTCACTATCCTCACCCACTTTTTTCACGGGTTGCCCAGAGTGTTTGGCGATGATTTCGTACAATTCCTGCTTTAATTTTAAAATTTCACGTGCCGTGATCTCAATGTCACTGGCTTGGCCCTGTGCCCCACCCATGGGTTGGTGGATCATGACCCTGGAATGGGTAAGACCACTGCGTTTGCCCTTTTCTCCAGCGCAAAGTAACACTGCGGCCATGGAAGCGGCCATCCCTGTACAAATGGTGGCCACATCTGGTTTGATGAACTGCATGGTATCGTAAATACCGAGACCCGCATAGACACTGCCGCCAGGGGAATTGATATAAATCTGGATATCCTTGGAGGCATCGGCACTTTCCAAAAATAGCAATTGGGCCTGCACAATATTGGCGACGTGGTCATTGATGCCCGTTCCGAGGAAGATGATGCGATCCATCATCAGGCGGGAGAACACATCCATGGCTATGGCGTTCAATTGCCGCTCCTCTATAATGTTGGGGGTCATGTTCACTGGATACATACTACTGATTATCTTATCGTAGTGCATCGCATTGATCCCATACCCTTTTGTGGCATATTTTTCAAATTCCTTTCCGTAATCCATGTTGGTGTCCATATTAAATGAAAGATGCCGAAAAATTACTTTTCGGCACCGTAAATATAGGCATTATTTTGGTATGCTAACCGTATACTTCCTTGATGAACTTTTCGTAGGAGACCTCCTTGGTCTTAAGGTTGGCCTTTTCCTTGTAGAGCGAAAGCATTTTTTGGCTCATCAACTGTTCAGACAACCGTTTCACTTCGTTCTGGTCACTGAGGACACGTGCCGCTATGGAATCCAATTCCTCTTCGGGAACATCGGTACGGCCGTATTGGGCCATTTGCGATTTAATAAAGCCCTTGGCAAACTCCTTGAGTTCCTCAAACTGTACCTGTAAGTCGTGTTCCTTAATGATTTTTCCCTCTATCAATTGGTACCGAAGGCCTTTTTCGGATCGTTGGTATTCTTCCTGTGCCTGTTCCTCTGTCATGGGCTCTTCCCCAGTGGTCTTTATCCATTTGGTAAGAAACTCCTTGGGAAGGTCAAATTTGGTGTTTTCAATAAGGTGGTCCGTAATGTCATTGAGCAGTTTCTGGTCTGACTGTTGCTCAAATTGCTTTTCAGAATCGGTCTTGATGCGATCCCTCATTTCACTTTCAGAGGAAACCCCATCCTTGCCGAAGAGTTTATCAAACAATTCTTGGTCTAGTTTCGCAGGCTCCCTCTGGTTGATTTCCCCAATGGTAAAGGTCACGTTGATATTCAACTTTTCAGCCTTATCACGGGAAATACCCAATGCATTTGACAATAGGTAGTCCTCTGTAAAAAGATTCTTGGTATTGAGTTCAAGGGTTTCACCTACCTTTTTGCCCACTAAGGCTTTCAATGCCTTTTTGTCCTTTATGTTCTCAAGCTCCAAGGTGGTTTTGTTGTCAATCTCGTGTTCCGGATTGGTAAAGGTGCCTGAAATTTCATCGTTGGCACCCACTTCGGCCTTGGCCACCAGTTTCCCATACTGCTTCTGGAGACGTTTTATTTGGTCGTCAATCATTTTTTTGTCGGCCGTGATTGTATACCAAACGATGGGTTTTTTTGTGTTCAACCGTACCTCAAATTCTGGGGCAAGACCCAACTCAAACTCAAAGGAAAGCTCCTCATTGTCCCAATCAAAATTATCTTGCTGTTTGGGGAGGGGATTGCCAAGTACATCGAGCTTTTCCTCGGTAAGGTACTTATTGAGATTGTCTTGAAGTAATTTGTTCACCTCATCCACCAAAACAGCCTTCCCATACTGTTTCTTGATCAGTCCCATGGGCACGTGACCCTTTCTGAAACCGGGGATATTGGCCTTTTTTCGATAGTCAGACAAAATCCTGGTCACCTTATCTTGGTAATCGTCCTTTGAGATGGCCACCTTGAGGACCGCATTGAGCTCGTCAATCTGCTGTTTCGTGATATTCATCTATGCCGTACTTTGCTTTTGTAAAATGGGAGGCAAAAGTAACCTATTTTTTGCCTTTGGGCAAAGTTTTAGGGCCTATACCACAGACTACCCTTTTTTCTTCCTGTCAATGTTGAGAATGGAAAAGAGAATGGTCTGTAGAATGGAGAGCAATAGACTGAAAACCAAGGCCCATCCCCAACCACTGACATAAAAGCCCTCAATGAGATAGTCGGCCAACATTATAATGGCCGCATTGATGAC
>JBFOLQ010000389.1:0-2564 GCA_040830145.1 Flavobacteriaceae bacterium
ACGGATCTATTGTAAATTCAAAGGCGTTTTGCTTTCCCCTCACCCTTAGAAAATACCCGAAATAGACCAACACATAAAAGAGTAGCAGTGCCCCTGCGATGAACATCAAGGAGGCCTTAAGGAAATACGTGGCCACAAAGGGGACAATGAACAACATGGATGACGATAGGGCCCTAATGGCCCCCAAAAAGTAAAAGTCACTAAAGGACTCCAATGTGGACCGATAGGGAATCGTAATCAGGACCAATACGAAAGACAGCAACGAAACCACAAAAACACCATAATCCTGGACTGATTGTAGTACACTAAATCCGCGCGATTGATATGCAGTGATCAGCGCCAGTTGAAGTATTGCAAAAAAAAGAAATGCAAGTCCATAGGAAAAGGCTACCCCTGTCTTTAGTTCCTTGGTTATAATTGAGAATTTATGAGACCCTATCAAACCCGAAATCCTACGGTTTAGCGTCGGTCCTATTCCAAAGGAAAAATAATTGGCAAGAAAAATTAGACTGATTCCCAGTGAATACTTTGCCCAAGCGTCCTTCCCCATATTGTTGATCAGGTAAGGTGTAAGCACCAGGGCGAACGCAATGGGCACTATCTGAAAGGCCATGTTGAATACCGCCTTTTTAAAGACCTTCTTAGAGCTATATGCCTTTTCGGTAAGCACGGCCTTACAGATTGCCCTTCTTTAACAGTCCCAATAAGTTTTCCACCGCCATAAGCCCCTGTCGTTCCACGCTTTGAAAGGTCCTTGACCCCACATGGGGTGTGATAAGAACATTTTCCACCCCACGCAAAGGCTCGTTCCCTGCCATAGGCTCCGTCACTAGGACATCGGCTAAATACCCCCTTAGTTTTCCTTCTTGGAGACCTTTGATAATGGCATTGGAGTCAACAAGCATCCCTCTTGAGGTATTGATTAAAATAGGAGATTTTTGGAGTTTCCCAAATATGACATTTTCATTGATCAAATACTCTGTCTTGGGAGTATGGGGTATGTGCAAACTTATAATATCTGCTTCCTTGTATATGAGCTCAAGGTCACTGACAAAATTGATTTCGGGATGCGTCGCCAAAAAAGCATCATCCTTCACAATATCAAACGCAATTACCGTAAGGCCCAAGGCATTCGCCTTTTTTGAAAGTTCCTTCCCAATGGCACCCATGCCAATAATCCCCAAGGTCTTGCCCTGTATTTCCTGTCCTACCCATCGTTTCCAGCTTCCTTCCTTAGTGGAGTTGTACTGTAGGTGCACATTTTTTTCAAAGGTGAACAATAGTGCCAGGACATGTTCGGCAACCGAAACCTGGTTGACTGCTGGGCAATTGGTGACCGGAATCCCCAATTCCCGTGCTGTATCCAAATCAATCTTGTCCAGTCCAACCCCATATTTGGAGATATACTTCAAATTTCCGGCCCTCCCCTTTCTTAGTACGTTCTCGGTATATTCATCATCCCCGCAGAGCACAGCATCATATTGATCTATAATGGGCAATAGTTCCGCTTCTGGAATGGGGCCGCGCAAGGTATCTATGTCAAAACCCTGGTCATACAACAATTCCTGGTGTTTCCCCGGAGTGTCTTGAAAAGAGGTTGTTGTCAAAAGTAGTTTCATGTGTTTATTTTTATTTTTTTTAATGGTCATACTTCGGCCACGCTCAGCACAAGCATGTAACCTTTGATAATTAAAATAATCATTTCGCCATGTGATTATCGATTATTTTAATCATGTCGGTGTCATACCATTAAGAATTACACAAGTTGCAATAAGGCTTCAAGTTCATAAAAATCGCGGAACCGCGTGCCTTTATACTCCTTAAAAAGGTCTTTGTTTTCATCGTTATCCCGTAATGCAAAGTGAAGATTGGAAAAATTGGCAGCATCTTGGTCCGTGGTGGCATCTCCCAAAAACAAGGTCTCTTCCCTTTTAAGGTTATGTGTGTTGATCAGATATTCTGTCCAATGTCGTTTGTTTTCAGGCGAACCGTGAACTCCCTTGAAATAAGGGGCTATGCCCCTTTTATCAACGATTACGGTTATTTCCTTAGTTGGGGTCCCCGTGATAATCCAGAAATTATACCGATTGTAATATTTTTTTAGAAAGGCCATGCTGCCCGGAACTTCATCCGCATCAATGACCTTTTGTAGCACTAGCTCGGAAAAACGATTGGCCATTTGCTGTACTTGGGCATCATCAATCTCCTTCCCAAAAAACTGTTTTTCCCAGACCTTGAATTTTTCATACCTGGAAATCCCACCGTGACCAATATGGTATTCGACCACGGCATCGGCAATTTCCTTGCCATGTGGAAGGTACATTTCACGAAATGCCTCTGTTTTTGCCGTGACCGATTCGGCCAAGACACCGTCAAAATCAAAAAAAATGTTCTTAAGGGTATGTCCTTCTATTGTTGCCATATCCAAACAAGGTCTTTTCGTTGGTCTACGATTCTTTGCATAGGGTATTCCGTGGAACCTGCGTACAGTTCCCCAAATATTTTCCTTTTTTGTGCGCCTTTGGCCAACACCATCAATTTAGCCGCATTCAAAATTACGGGAT
>JBFOLQ010000390.1:0-2583 GCA_040830145.1 Flavobacteriaceae bacterium
CAAGAATTTTGAGTCCCAAAATTTTGTGTTTGACCCCAAGATCAACTGTTTTGTGGGCCATAATGGGGTGGGCAAGACCAATGTATTGGATGCCATTTACCACCTGGCCTTTGGCAAGAGCTATTTCAATCCGGTGGCTTCCCAGAACATACGGCATGGAACCGATTTTTTTGTCATAGATGGGGAGTTTTCGAAGAACGATCGCGAAGAAAGAATTGTCTGTAGTTTAAAAAAAGGGCAGAAACGCATTATCAAGCGTAATGGAAAGCCCTATGAGCGCATTGCGGACCATATTGGGCACCTTCCCCTTGTCATTATATCGCCTGCGGATCGGGACCTCATCATTGAGGGGAGCGATACCCGCCGTAAGTTTATTGATGGCGTTATCTCCCAGTCTGATAAGGAATACCTGCACACCCTCATCAAATACAACAAAGTGGTGGCCCAACGGAATTCGCTTTTGAAGTACTTTGCGGCCAATCATACCTTTGATGCCGATTCCATTGAAATATACAATGGGCAAATGCACGAATTGGGGAGTATTCTCTTTAAAAAACGCAAGGCCTTTTTAGATCCCTTTACCACTATTTTCAAGGAACAGTACGCTGCCATTTCCGGAGGTCATGAAGAAGTGACACTCACCTATGAAAGCACCCTGCTACATGAGGAACTAAAGGTCCTATTGCAGAAAAACCTAGATCGTGACCGTGCATTGCAATACACCTCGGTCGGGGTGCACAAAGATGATCTACGCTTTGGAATCAGCGCACATCCCATTAAAAAGTTTGGGAGCCAAGGCCAGCAAAAGTCCTTTCTGACGGCCCTCAAATTTGCCCAGTTCCATTTTATCAAGGAACAGGCCGGGACCACTCCCATTTTATTGTTGGATGATATCTTTGATAAATTGGACGCACAGCGTGTATCCCACATTATCTCCTTGGTACATGACGAGCATTTTGGACAGTTGTTCATCAGTGACACCCATGCCGATAGGACGGAAGAGGTTGTGGGGAAAATTCATCAATCCTATAAAATATTTAAGTTGTGAACAGTTTGTTGGGACCGTAAAGCGTGGGTAGTGGGCAATCGTCAATGAGTGATGGAGACAGCAAACCAAATGCTATAGGCAAATAAACCAAAAAATCAATCCATCAACGTAGTTTTGCCCAATGAAACCTCCATTATGTCACAAAATTGTCTTTACAGAACCCGACACAAGAGAGGATAAACATAAAGAGGTACGAGTCAGGAGGATAAAAAAGAGGATAGAAGACAGCCATATTTTGGCTCTTACATCTTGTATATTATGTCTTTTATATTTGGACTTTAATTCATTGGTATACTGAAATTCAATTATTCAACATAAGTTTATTCGTGTGGAATACCCATGACGATGTATTTTGATTTCAGGAGGAACCCATCACAAAAGGGGATGAACAAAGGGAGCCTGGAGAAGAGAACCAAGATATGGCACAAAGGCAAAAGTCTTACGTCCAATATCCCATATCCTTTGTGCATTATTCAACAAAACATTGAAATACAGTTAGTTAAAATAATATTATTTGTATGGGCAAAATGGCCATTTCGGTGCTCGCCTTATTTCTCATAGGGTGCAGTTCCAGTGTCTCAAAGGGTGACCTACATCACCTAAATGGATATTGGACCATTAAGGAGGTTTCCTTTTCGGAAGGGACCGCTAAACAATATAAGGGAAGTACCTCGATCGATTTTATTCAATGGGATGGAAAAAAGGGATTCAAAAAGAAGGTAGTCCCCAAATGGGATGGTACCTTTACCGCTTCAGACGACGCCCTATTTTTTACCATCACGGAAGTAGGGGGGACATTTTTCCTCAATTTTTCAAAAGGCGATACAACATGGCAGGAAACGATTGTTTCGCTGTCCCATGAATCGTTGGTGCAGAAAAACCAGGAGGGGATTTCTTATATTTACACCCGGTTTGAACCTATAGAAACCCAAAAAAAATGACAAAGCGAAAAGACCATCTCAATATGGGAGATGCCATAAGTTCCTTTCTCAAACAAAGCAAACTTGAGAAAGGCCTTGACAAAGTGCGCGTTCGGGATGCTTGGGCCGCATTGATGGGAAATGGGGTGGCCAACTATACGACCGGGGTAGACCTTAGGGGTGACACCCTCTATGTATCCCTTTCATCCTCGGTGCTACGCCAAGAACTCAGTTTGGGAAAATCGGCCATTATCGCCATGCTCAATGAGGAACTGGGGAAAGGTTTGGTCAAAAAATTGGTACTGCGATAAAAAAAGCCCTGACACTAGGCCAGGGCTCATATATACCTTGTTATCTTTCTTGCTTAAAATACTTCGCGGCCTGAAAAATGGAATGCACTCTCGATAGCGGCATTTTCATCACTGTCAGAACCGTGTACGGCATTTTCACCTATATCCTTCGCATATAACTTGCGAATGGTACCTTCGGCAGCCTCAGCTGGATTCGTAGCGCCGATCAAAGCCCTAAAATCCTCAACCGCATTATCTTTTTCCAAGATAGCCGCCACAATGGGGCCCCTGGTCATAAAATTAACAAATTCACCACAAAATGGAC
>JBFOLQ010000391.1:0-3180 GCA_040830145.1 Flavobacteriaceae bacterium
AAAGCATATTGCCAGGGAATTGGATGTCTCCATATCCACTGTGTCCAAGGCGCTTAAGAACAGTGAGGAAATAAGTCATGATACCAAGGAAAAAGTACAGGCCTTTGCCAAACTCTATAATTACCGGCCCAATAATGTGGCCCTCAGCCTTAAAAATAAGCGTACCAAGAACATTGGGGTAATCATTCCGGATATTGTCCACCATTTTTTTACAACGGTGTTTAGGGGTATTGAACAGTACGCCAATGAAAAGGGCTACAATGTGATCACCTGTATTTCAGATGGGTCTTTTGACAAGGAGGTCATCAGTATGGAAATGCTCTCCAATGGCAGTGTGGATGGTTTTATCATCTCACTTTCCGGAGCTACCTTTCAAAAAAAGGATTTTACCCATTTAGAGCAGACCCTGCAACAAGGTATTCCCCTGGTGTTGTTTGATAACATAACCCATGGACTTCCATGTGACAAGGTGGTGGTCAACGATCGTGAGGTGGCCCGTCAGGCAGTTTCCAAGTTGTTTGCCATTGGAAAGAAAAAAGTGGGTATCATTGTCACGGATGATGCTTCCTACGTGAGTACCGAACGTATGATGGGCTATAAGGATGCCCTGCATGACCATGGCGTCGCCCCTGGGGATGAGGTGATATTGGACGTTCCCTTCAAAGATGCAGAGGACAAACTCTTGCGACAGTATATTTTGGATAACGATTTGGATGGAATTTTGTGTGTGAACGAGATTCTGGCCGTACGTTGCATGGCCATTGCAAAGTCCCTAGGGCGTAAAGTGCCAGAGGATATGGCCTTTATAGGATTTACTGACGGTATTCTTTCCAAATATGCGCACCCATCGCTAAGTACGGTCTATCAGCATGGCGAGGAAATGGGATCTGTGGCCGCGAAAATGTTGATTGGGAGAATCGAGGCTGAAATTGAAGACGATGATGAAGATAGCCCCACCGACTATCATACGGAAATAATCAAGGCAACCTTGATTGAAAGGCAATCTACCCTAGGTTGATAATGGTAATGGTGCCCTATGATTGACATGGTGAAGGCGTGGGAAACCATCTTGACCATACGATGTGCTTTGGTATCTTAGCAATGACTTTCCTGATGTAAAAATCCATCATGGTGCTACGGGCAGTGGCCACTACTTCTTATCTTCGTCCCCAAATTTTATTTTTGCCATGGGGAAAGTAGGGTTCATTTTTGATTTGGATGGAGTGATCGTAGACACGGCCAAATACCATTATTTGGCATGGAAGAAGCTTGCCGATACCTTGGCAATCCCATTTGATGAAGAGCGTAATGAGGCCTTTAAAGGCGTTAGCCGCAAGCGGTGTTTGGAACTTTTGTTGCAATGGGGCGATGTCAAGGCAACTGGGAAGGACATGGAACGATGGCTATTTGAAAAAAATGAGGACTACCTTGCATACATCGATAGGATGGGCAAAAGTGAGATTTTACCCGATGTGCCCAAGGTGCTCAACTTTTTAAGGGAAAGGCAAATTCCCATGGCCTTGGGTTCAGCGAGTAAAAATGCAGTGCCCATTTTACAAAAAGTGGAACTCCTTTCCTATTTTGATTCGGTGGTCGATGGTAACTCGGTCACTAAGGCCAAACCTGATCCAGAGGTGTTTCTGATAGCTGCCAGGGATTTGGGTATCTCCCCTAAAAACTGTGTGGTATTTGAGGATGCCGTAGCCGGAATACAGGCTGCCAATGCCGCCCAAATGATCAGTGTGGGCATAGGAAAAAGAGATGTACTATCAGCGGCAGCCCATAATTTTAATGATTTTACTGAAATAAACCTTGGGTTTTTGGCTGGGCTCTTGAAAGAGGCCACATCGGCCAATCCATGAAGCTACCTTGAATCTTAAGGTCCAAGGCAAGCTCTCCAAGAAGAATCACCAACAATCAAACGAACGACTAAGAATGAACAAAGATTACATACGGCCGGATGCCTGGTCAATTATTGAGGAAGGATATGATCCGGGGCGGGTAAAATCGTCTGAAAGTCTTTTTGCACTTGGCAATGGTGCCATGGGCCAACGTGCCAATTTCGAGGAAGATTATTCGGGACCAACCTTCCAAGGTAGCTATATAGCAGGGGTGTACTACCCGGACAAGACCCGGGTGGGATGGTGGAAAAACGGATATCCCGAATATTTTGCCAAGGTGTTGAATGCTCCCAATTGGATTGGCATCAAGGTCATTGTTGATGGGGAAGTCATGGATTTGGCGCAATGTCAAGAAGTATCCCATTTTCGTCGCGAGCTGAATATGCGGGAAGGATGGTACCGGCGCACCTTTACCGCAACACTGGGGAACGGGGCCATCATCAATGTGGAGGCCACGCGATTTTTAAGTTTGGATTTGGATGAACTTGGAGCCATTTCCTATCAATTGACACCAATCAACCAAGATGTATCCGTTACATTGATTCCCTATCTCGATAGTGGTATAAAAAATGAGGACAGTAATTGGGACGATCAATTTTGGGAGACCACCAAAGTGTCCGTTTCCAACAATCAAGCCTTTATTGAGGCACATACCCTCAAGACCCTATTTGCGACCAGTACCTTTATGGAGGCACAGTTGTTAAAGAACGGCAAGAAGTTGAAATCAAAGCCCACCGTTGTAGAGGACAATCTTTGGATCGGACATGAATATCAGGTAAAAGCATCCAAGGGTGAAACGGTGGAACTGCAAAAGTTTGGGGGGTATACTGTATCCCGGAACCATGGTGCGGACTCTTTGGTAGCTGTTGCCCAAAAAGTTCTAAAAGTGGCCGTGGATCTCGGGTTTTCAACACTTCTGAAAAAGCAGAAGGAAGCATGGGGACGCATTTGGGAAATGAGCGATATTACCATTGAGGGGGACGTAAAGGCCCAACAGGGCATCCGATTCAACATCTTTCAGCTCAATCAGACCTACACGGGAACCGATTCGCGCCTCAATATTGGCCCAAAAGGCTTTACCGGTGAAAAATATGGCGGGGGGACCTATTGGGACACTGAGGGCTACTGTCTTCCTTTTTTTTTTTACACCCAAAAACAAAAAAGAGAACGGGAACGACTGTAAAAACGGATAAAAAAAATGAGTAAAGACATTGAAAATGTCGAGGAAAACGGGTTTTTTAATAGGGGGGCGCCCGTTCCCATAGGGAGAATGAAAACG
>JBFOLQ010000392.1:0-4647 GCA_040830145.1 Flavobacteriaceae bacterium
CGCTATCATTGGATGGAAAATATCCTATACAAACCTTTGAAGACCTTTGGGGTAATGCTACTGGGGGGCTTTGAGCCGGAACAGGCATATATTGTACATTTTGTTGCTATCGCCATTGGTCATTTCAACCATTCCAATATTAAGATTACCTGGGGTCCCTTAAAATATGTATTCAATAATCCGGTGATGCACCTGTACCATCACGCGTATACGCTTCCCAAGGGTTCCTATGGGGTCAATTTCGGAATTAGCCTGAGTCTTTGGGATTATATTTTCAAGACCAATTATATCCCCGAGGATAGCGGTGCCATTGAACTCGGATTTCCGGGGGAAGAAAGTATGCCCAAGGATTTTGTTGGGCAGAACCTGTATGGATTTGTAAGGGACAACAACGAAAAATAAGGTTTTTCTTCTTTGTAATTAGGGGGTGTTCCTTATGGGTTTAAGGCAATATCCCATATCCCTAAATTTGGCAAAAAAGGTGTTCGGACACCCGTCCCAAGGACATCCCTATGGAGGCCGTAGTACTTGCCTCACTTTTGTTAGCCACTGCAAAACAAGCATTTAGAAAACACATATACAAGATTCGTCATTTGACCACAGAAAAACGATAAATCGTAACAAAATCTTGTCGTGGTACGGGTCTCCTCCCATATTACGATCACCAAATCTTTACGTGACCTAATATCAATAGTGACATTTGTAAGAATTGAAATTACCTGTTCAAGGATTTCTTTTTTTACAACCCAAACCCATGATGATATGTTGTACCGTACTGCCATGTTGGTAGATGATGATTTGGTCTTCACCACAATGCTATCCCGTTTTCTTCAGCAAAAAAAACTACGGGTGCATTCCTTAAAGGACGGAAGGGCCGCAAAATCCTATTTGCTGGATGGGAGGCCAGATATTGTGATTTGTGATGTGGTATTACCATACCATTCCGGGTTTGAGCTGGTCAAGTTTATCCGAAAGGAATTGGAATTGCTCGTCCCCATTATAATGATATCATCCATTGATAGTGAAAATGCCCTCAACAAATCGTTGGTGGCCGGAGCCAATGTGTTTTTGCCAAAGCCCTTGGACCTAGGGGTGCTGTCTGACCAGCTGGCACACTTTTTAAAACTTGAACCTAGTGGGAACATACTAACGAATAAGATGTAATGGAACAATTTACTATGGGGACGGAGGTACTATACGGTTTTGCCAAGGTTTTTGGGGCAACGACCCTATGCTATTTAGTCTTTGTTTTCCTGTACAGGACCCGTATTGTCAGAAGAAAAAAACAATCCGCTGCAAAGAAAGAAGAAATATCGCAGTGGATTGGCGAGCTTTTGTTTTTTGACTTTGGGGAGGCCTCCAACCGGGAGAAGGAAGCATACCTTTTAAAAAAGACCCAATTAAGGGAGTGGATTGCCGTGAAGGAAAATAGGGAGTTATTGGTGGCCCAAATGTTAAGGTTACGACTCGATGTTGCCGGCGAGGCCAAAAATACCTTGATAACATTATATAAGGACCTAAATCTTCATTTATATGCTGTCCAAAACCTAAAAAGTTGGCGATGGGAGATTGTGTCGGCCGCCATTCTTGAACTCACCCAAATGCATATGGCCGAAGCGTATATCCCCATAAGGGGCTTTTTAAATGACAAGCGAAAAGTGGTTCGTGAACAAGCAGAGATAGCCATTATTTCCTTAAAGGAGGAAGGCATTGCCCATTATTTGGATACTGTTAAAACGGAAATTTCAGAATGGCAACAACTGAAGATTATAGAAATTCTAAAATCGAGGAACCAATTCAACATGCCGAACTTTGAAAAGTGGTTTTCAGCCCACAATTCCGGCACAATCATGTTGGCCCTTCGCCTGGCTGAGGCATTTGGGCAAAGTGGGGTTTCATCCCATTTAAGTGATGTGATTGTGCATAAACAAAAGGAAATAAGGGAACTAGGGTATTCACTAGTACAAAAATTTGGGGCGGAGGAAGTCAAACCAACGATGAAACTTTACTATTGGAAGTGTTCCGGGGATGAGCGTCTTAACATTCTCCAAGCCTTTTACTCCATGGGGAACCATGAGGATGTTGGTTTTATGGAGGAAGTGTACCATCGTGAAACATCCGAGACACATCTAGACCTTGCGAACAAAATACTGGACAAATTAGCACCAAATAGGGCTAAAAAGGATACAAACCCTATAAGGGAGGCCCATGATAGGCCATTTGAAGGAATGTCTACTGAGGAAAAAGGGGACAGGCCACCCATAAAGTTAGTTCAAGGGGACACTATGTCAAAAATGGGGGAAGGGACTCATGGATTGAGCATTTTGAACACTTATTTTGACCAGGACAATTTTAACAGGATGTTGCTACTGGATGCCGTTTCAAAGACCAAGGACAAGGAAGACATATCCCTACTAAGGCTGGTTGTGGCAAAAGAGACGAATTTGGCCATAAAAATCAAGGCTTTGGAGATTCTAAGGTCTTTCGGAATCAACGAGTTGGAAGATGTCTCAAAAACGGTGCCCCTTCACGATTTGATTAAGGAGTCACGGGCCACAAGATAAAATGCCCATTACAGTTCCCCTATATGTACAACAATCTTTATGACATTCTGAACAATTACCTGAACCTTGTGTTTTTGGTATTTACCCTTACCTTATTACTTTCTTTTCTGGTGATGGCCTTGATTTTTACAAGGGTATCATTCCATCACAACAAGGTTTCCCAGATTGGATCCATTTCCAAGGTTATGAACTCAAACATGGCCCCCAGTATCTCAATAATTGCACCCGCATACAATGAAGAGGCGACAATAATTGAAAACATAAAGTCCTTATTGTCCCTTAGGTATGATAATTATGAGGTCATTGTGGTCAATGATGGGAGCAGGGATGGCACTTTGGACAAAATCATGACTTCCTTTGAACTTGTGAAAGAGGAGGGGATACCGGCCCAGTTCCCTGGGAAACGCATTCGGGGAATATATAAATCCGAAGACAAACAATTAGATCGTTTGGTGGTCATTGATAAGGTAAATGGGGGGAAGTCAGATGCCCTAAATGCAGGAATCAACTATTCAAGGAATCGCTTTGTGGGATGTATTGATGTGGATTGCCTATTGAACCCTGATGCCCTTTCCCATGTGGTACGTGCCTTTTATCAGGAACCCAAGAAGAAGGTAGTGGCGGTTGGGAGCGTGATACGAGTGGCCAATTCGTGCAAAATCTCAGAGGGCGTTGTTGAACAGGTAAGGCTTCCCAAGAACTG
Organism: Flavobacteriaceae bacterium; assembly: GCA_040830145.1. Taxonomy (GTDB): domain Bacteria; phylum Bacteroidota; class Bacteroidia; order Flavobacteriales; family Flavobacteriaceae; genus JBFOLQ01. The sequence continues at coordinate 3,268 of JBFOLQ010000392.1, forward strand.
GTTGGCCAAGTACCAGTTATTGGAATATACCCGCTCCTTTTTACTGGGCCGAATGGCCTGGGGAGGGATTGATGGCCTTTTGATTATTTCCGGTGCCTTTGGCTTTTTTGAGCGGGAAGTGCTTGTGGAAGTTGGGGGGTATGATACGGGGACCGTTGGGGAAGATATGGAAGTCATCTTCAAGATACGAAGGCACATGACTGAGAAAAAAATCCCCTATACCCTAAGTTATTTGCCTGAACCCCTATGTTATACTGAAGTTCCCGAAGATGCCAAGATACTCATAAACCAACGGGACCGCTGGTCCAGGGGGAATATTGAAACACTAAAAAAACATAAGGTCATGTTCTTCAATCCTCGATATGGAAGGTTGGGTATGCTGAGCTACCCTTATTGGTTTTTTTACGAGTGGTTGGCCCCGCTGCTTGAGTTTTTCGGATTGTTTACCATCCTGGCTTTTTGGTATGCTGGGCTGATCAATTGGCAGTTTTTCGTGGCATTGACCTTAATGGTGTACATGTTTGCCGTTATGTTTTCAATATATGCCATTTCATGGGATTTGTATACTTACAGGCAGTACACCAGTAAGCGCGATTTCTTTTCATTGGTGACCTGTGCCCTGACCGAACCGTTCTTATTTCATCCCTTGGTGGTATACTCGGCAGTTCGAGGAAATTTCAAAAAAATATTTAAACAAAAATCGGGATGGGGAACCATAACCCGGAAAGGATTTTCAAATAGTTGATTATGGAGGAAATTTTGAGTTATAGGTACACTTTAAAGCAATATGTAGCACTCTTTTTGGCTCTTTTTGGTGTTTTTGTCCTACTTACGGTATTCCAGTATGTCCATTTGTATTATGTAGGGGCGATTGATACTGTTTTTGGCACGGCCCTTTTTCTGAGTCTTTTGAATCAATTGGGGTTTTGTTCCATGGTGGGCCTTATCCTGTTGTTCCCCTATCGATTACTGGGCCATATCTCACCCAATCTCGGATTTAGGATTGTTTTTGCTCTTTTGGCTGTATTGGCTATGCTGGAGACGGCCCTTGTGGTCAATTATTTGGGCACATATGAACCAATGGGCCCATCTACGGGAATTGCTGGGATGTCACATCTCATAGGAGGGCTTTTGAGCTCTAATAAGATATTGGCCTTCACAGGGTTGGGCATATTGGCGGTTGTTGGGGGATATGTATTGTTATATCAATGGCTTTTAAGATATTATTATTGGGTAAGAGGAAAGTATCCCTTTACAATAGTTTTGTTGAGCTTTTTTTTTTTGAGCTTTTTTTTCGAGGGCAACCCAATAACGGCCAATAAGACTCGGGGGTTGGCCAAGCAATGGATAAAGGGGGAAAAAAATTAAATTGCCTTTTAA
>JBFOLQ010000393.1:0-5135 GCA_040830145.1 Flavobacteriaceae bacterium
AAGATAAAGCTCGATGATAGTACACTTAGGGCCAGATAGGTCATAGTTTATCGGTAAGGTCAACAATATCTTCCACTCCCACTTGTAAAAGCCAGGTTTGCAGCCCCAGCGTATCGGCAGACTGGATGTTTTCAAGGGTATCGTCAATAAAAAGGGTTTCATGGGCCTTCAAGTGGTTTTCATCCATGACGAATTGAAACACTTCCGTATCGGGTTTGCGCATGTGTATCTCATGTGAGAGATAGAATTTTTCAAAACAGCTTTTGAAGCCTTGGAAGACATCCATCCCCATATGTTGTTGAATATGCGAGATGTGCAGGGAGTTGGTATTGCTCAACAAGAACAAACGGTATTTTTGGGCGGCGGCCAACTCCTTTAAAAAATGCAAGCGATGATCAGGAAGGTCCAACAACATGGAATTCCATATCCCAATAATTTCCCCATGGGTAAGATGGGGGTATATTTTTTGAATGCCAGTAATAAAAGCGTCAGTTGATATGGCACCTGTTTCATACAGATTATTAAGCTGTTGAAGGTTTTTGATATCCTGTGCACCACCATATTCGGGGATGGCCTTTTTCATGACGTCCTTGTCCAAATTGATGAACACGTCGCCAAAATCAAACAGAATGTTTCGTATCATTTGCAATAATCCTTAAAGTGTCATTCCCTATTTTTTGTAATGAGCACTGCTCCCCGGTTATCTTTGGAGCCTTTATACCCTTCTGGAAACGCTTGGGGCCCGTAAAAATTCGTGCCTCATCCCAGCAATCCGCCTCTATAAAGGTATTGAGGGTTTTGGCACCTCCTTCAATGATAACACTGAGTATATTTTCCCGATAGAGAACGTTTGTTATATTTTTGACTGGACCATTTGCTGCCCCGGTTTCCAAATAACGGATATTTTCCCCAATGGGGCTGGTCGTAGTGTTCTCGGTGAGGAAAATAGTTTCAATGGTATTGTCCAAGACGTGGTAGTCCCCTTTTACTCTTGCATTTCGGTCCAAAACAATCCTAGTGGGGGACGTTCCCGCCCATTGTCGCACATCCAATCTTGGGTTATCTTCCAAAACAGTGTTGGTACCCACCAAGATGGCCTGTTCCTCGGCGCGCCACTGGTGTGCCAATTGCCTTGATTTTGGATTACTGATCCAATAGGGTTGGGGAGAATGATTTCTTTTTTCAGGTTCGGGAGCCAAAAATCCATCTTGGGTCTCCGCCCATTTTAGGATGATGTAGGGGCGTTTCTTGATATGGAAGGTCAAAAAACGGCGGTGATGGTGCCTACATTCTGCCTCCAAAACCCCCGTAGTTACCTCCACACCTGAATTCTTTAATTTTTCTATACCCTTTCCAGCTACTTTTTTATGTGGGTCTACGGTTCCAATGACCGCTTTGGCAATTCCTTTTTTAACGATCATGTCAGAACAAGGAGGCGTTTTACCATAATGGGAGCAGGGCTCCAGGGTTACGTAAAGGGTGGATTTTGATAACAAATGGGACTCCTTGACCGAATGGATGGCGTTGACCTCGGCGTGGGGACCTCCATACGGACTTGTATAGCCTTCCCCAATGATATGGCCATCATGGACAATGACGGCCCCCACCATGGGGTTGGGAAACGTATGGCCCAGTCCCAATCGAGCCAATTGCAATGCACGTCGCATATATGTTTCATGGTTCACCATTTGATTTCTATTTCCTCGATATGATCAATGGGATACGATGCGGAGAACCCTACGACCTTATATCTAAGGTCTCCCTTGAATTGGGTGGTCACTTTTTGTGCAAGTACCTGTTTCAGGAGAGATCCCAATAACCCTTTTCCACGGTCCGCCAGTAATTTTTCGGTAGGGAAGGTAACCGTTAACGGCACGGAAAAGGTATCCTTGGCGGGCACTTCAAACGCATCGGCCGAAACAGTCGCTACATACATACTGTCAATGTACACTTTTATGCCATCGGCCCATAGGGTGCCCCCCAAGCTGTTCTTATTCTCAAAAAGGGCCTCAGCCTTCAAGGTCACCTCGTCCAGGGAAGCCTTGGCCACGGAAAGATTCTGCACCTCCAGGAATTCTGGTTTTTTGTTAATGGTACACTGGGTCAAAAAAGTGGCGATAAACACTGGTAAAATCAATTTTTTCATGTACATGAAATTTTGTAATACACTGTTATTGAATTTTTTTCAAAGTTTGACGCATTCGGAACCATTTTGCCTTTACCCATGGAAAGCAAAGTTTCCAGTACTACATTCAAAGTAGATGGCCAGTATCAAATGGCTATTCCCTAATTGTGTATCTTCACGGACAAAAATAGGGTAATAAATTTCATTTATGGAGCAGGCCGTAATCCGGGAAATACAAGCTTTTGATAATCCCAATTTGGCCCAAGTGATTCGAAAGGTATTGGAAGACCTTGGTGTTCCCAAGGTGGGTACGGCCTATGCGGATTCGGCATTGGATGCTATGTTTGAGACCTATGACAGGCCAAGGGCCCACTATTGGGTGGTTGAGCAAAATGGGAAACTTATCGGTGGGGCCGGCATTGCCCCTTTGGACAATTACCAAGGCAATGTATGCGAGCTCCAAAAAATGTATTTTTTGAAGATGGCCCGGGGTAGGGGCCTTGGGACATCCATGATCCGTACCTGTTTGCAAAAGGCAAAGGAGTATGGTTATGAAAAATGTTATTTGGAGACCATGCCCTATATGGAGGATGCCCAACGGTTATATCTGAAAAACGGCTTTGAATATATTGATGGCCCCATGGGGGATACCGGACATTATTCCTGTCCCGTTTGGATGCTAAAAAAATTGTGACCCGTGCAACTCTCAGAGATCAAGGCCATTTTCCATAAGGAATTGGAGGTACTTTATCCCAAAGATGAGATAGATGGGTTTTTCTACACATTGGTGGAGCACTATTTGCAACAACCTCGGTTCATATTGGCCCTACAACCCCGTTTTACGCTATCAAAAGAAGAAGAAGCCCCCTTTTTTACGGCTTTGGCCCAACTAAAGATCGAAAGACCCTTACAGTACATACTGGGAGAAACCCACTTTATGGGGATTCCCATGCATGTGGATGAAAACGTATTGATTCCCCGCCCCGAGACGGAAGAATTGGTACAATGGATAGTAAATGGCACAAGTGATAATACATCAATAAAGAACGATACATCCGGAAAAGAATCCACACAGTATATTACAACACCCAGTATTTTGGACATAGGAACCGGAAGTGGCTGCATTGCCATCTCATTGGCAAAACTATGGACCAATGCCGAGGTAGTTGCCCTGGATGTTTCAGGGGGTGCGCTGAAAATAGCCCGGCGCAATGCAAGGTTGAATACGGTGGCGGTTCAATTCATCAAGGCGGATATCCTGGATCCTGAATTCCGAATGCCAAATACAACCTTTGATATCATTGTCTCCAATCCGCCCTACGTTAGGGAAATGGAAAAATCGGGAATCCGGAATAACGTGAAGAAGTACGAACCCCCTGGAGCCTTGTTTGTACCCGATGATGCCCCACTTTTGTTTTATGGTGCCATAGCTCAATTTGCCCAGGCCCATTTACGAAAGGGGGGACAGCTTTATTTGGAAATCAACCAGTATTTGGGAAGGGAGACCCAGTCCCTATTAAAGAGGATTGGTTTTATGGATATTGAGTTGAAAAAGGATATTTTTGGGAATGACCGTATGTTGAAGGCGGTATGGAAAGGATAGGTCTCCATTTAGGGTAGAAAGGTCAATCCGATGTAGTGGGGATGTACCCCATTATATTGTGAAGTAAATTGATTTGGCAGAACTTATCCGGTCAACGAAGGGATGATGGACGCAAGAAATAAGGGACAAGGGAATGGAAAAGAGAGGATAGGGGATGGACAAGTGCAGGTCGTACAGCGACCTGTGCTGAGCCTGTCGAAGCAAGCAATCTTATGTCTTGAATTGCATAGTCTTTTTTGATGTTGGCCTTAATTTTATAACGTATTGAAAAACAAATTTTTAATCTAAATATATTCATATGCAAAGTATTGTGGTTTTTTGTGGGAGCAGTACCGGACATGGGGATACGTACATCGGAGCGGCACGGCAATTGGGTAGGGTCTTGGCCCAAAGGGGGATCAAGCTTGTATACGGAGGAGGAAAAGTGGGATTGATGGGAGCCTTGGCCCAGAGTTGTTTGGATGCCGGAGGTGAGGTACTGGGGATCATCCCAGACTTTTTGATGCAGAAGGAAATCGCCCATAAAAACCTCTCCCATTTATTGGTGACGGGCAGTATGCATGAACGCAAGCTCAAAATGTTTGAACATGCTGATGCCATTATGGCATTGCCTGGCGGGTATGGAACATTGGAGGAACTGCTGGAAATGATGACTTGGGCCCAACTGGGGTTGCATCAGAAACCCATTGGAGTATTGAACATCGCTGGGTTTTATAATGAACTGATCAAGATGTTTGATGTGATGGTTGCGAAAGGGTTTTTGAGACCCGAAAACAGGGAATTACTGCAAGTGGATGAGACAACGGATGGACTTTTGCACCACTTGGAAAACTATGTGCCAAACTTGGTTCCCAAATGGATAGGGAAAGATCATATTTAAAAATGGAATAGCCAAAGTGCTTGTTCGAGTCCTGAGAAAAACCCGTTGACGGCAATCAAAAAATGAAAAGAGGAATAATAATACTTGGGAGTTCAAATAGTAATGGAAATACCAAAAAGGTAACTTCCTATATCAGTGGATTGACTGACTATCCAATTGTTGATCTAAGGCAGAAGAACATTTCAGAATTTGATTATGAGTTTAAAAATAGAAATGATGATTTCCATCCGTTGATTAAGGAAATAGTTGAAAACTATGACATATTGATTTTTGCTACACCTGTATACTGGTATACTATGAGCGGAACTTTGAAAACGTTCCTTGACAGAATTTCGGATTGTCTTAAAATAGAGAAAGAAACAGGAAGGAAATTGAGGGGTATGGAAATGGCTGTTGTAAGTTGTGGTTCAGATAAAACCTTAAAACAAGGGTTTCATATGCCTTTTATGGAAAGCGCCAAATATCTGGGAATGAATTATATATCTGACGTGCATTGTTGGGTTGAAAACCAGGTAATTCCAGAAGTG
>JBFOLQ010000394.1:0-2957 GCA_040830145.1 Flavobacteriaceae bacterium
CAATGCCACCTGGGCGGCCGCGGACTGTGACGGTGACGGGGTCATCAACGGAGATGAGGACACCAATGGAACGGACCCATACCAAGTATCCGGGGACACTGATGGAGATGGCATCGACGATGACAACGAGACCAATAACGGAACAGGCACCACTGACCCCTGCGACCCGGTACAGGCAGCAGGATATACGGGCTATGACACAGGCAATGCCACCTGGGCGGCCGCGGACTGTGACGGTGACGGTATTATCAACGGAGACGAGGACACCAATGGAACGGACCCGTACCAGGTATCGGGGGACACCGACGGTGATGGTATTTCAGATGATGATGAGGTAAACAACGGTACAGATTCAACGGATCCCTGCGACCCGGTACAGGCAGCAGGATATACGGGCTATGACGCAGGCAATGCCACTTGGGCGGCCGCGGACTGTGACGGTGACAGTATTATCAACGGAGAAGAGCACAGTAACGGTACTGATTCCTATGACAATACCTCCAATAACGATATGGATAATGATGGAGTAATTGATGATACTGACAATTGTCCGGATACCTATAACCCTTTGCAAGATGATTTTGACCAGGATGGTGTTGGCGATGTCTGCGATGGCGATATTGATAATGATGGAATTCCTAATGGAGATGACCTTTGCCCAAATAGTCCTAATGGTACCCTAGTAGGTACTGACGGATGTGAGGTTTTTTTAGCTTCGGATAATTTCCTTGTCAAAGTAATAGGTGAGTCTTGTGTTGATAGCAAAAATGGTAGTATTGAAGTAAATGCAAATGCAATTCTGGAATATATCGCAACGTTAACAGATGTTAACAGTATTGAACTGGCAAATCTAGAGTTCAATGAAAGTGTTACCTTCAGGGACCTTCTTCCAGGTAATTACAACTTATGTATTTCAGTAAGAGACAATAGTACTTATAAGCAGTGTTATACCCTATATGTTCCAGAAATAGAACCTTTGAGTGTTAATCTAAATTCCGTTGCATCAGAGAAACAGTTAAACTTGGAACTAATAGGTTCGGAAGTTTACAATGTAGAACTAAACGGCGAGTTGCGGAAGACGGCTGAGAATAGAATTACATTACCCCTTAAGGAAGGAGAGAACAAGATAAAAGTAACCACCGATTTGGACTGTCAGGGAAGTTTTGAAAAGGTCATTGTAATCGGTGCGCAAGGTTTTGTGCATCCCAACCCTGTGGATGATGAAGATTTAAATGTTTATGTAGGATCAAAAGGTAATGAAAAAGTACAGCTCCATGTTTTTAGTCCAAGTGGAGCACTGGTTATGACGGAGAGTCTGAATACTAATGGAAATGGTTTTGTTAGATTGAATGCTTCACCATTGCCTTCAGGGATGTATTTTTTAACCGTAGTTACCTTAGATTTGGTAGTACATTGCAAGATCATTAAAAAATGAATTTGGAAAATAATACGAGATACTAATAAAAGAATTGTTTAAACTAATAACAACCAGATGATTTACTCGATTTTTAGAAAAAAGGGAATAGCCTTCATTACCTTTCTGATGTTTTTGATAGGTACTGGTGCATTTTCCCAAACAGCAAATTCAGATGACTATGACGGTGATGGGGTCAATAACGTTGCTGATTTTGATGATGACAACGACGGGATTTTGGATACCGATGAATACGAATGTAATGTTGATCCACTTGACATGCCCTGGGGAACTCTAACTTGGGTAGGAGGAAGTCCTGATGATGATATTTCATCTTCTTCCACGACTACTGCAAATGATGGAACTGGAATTACAGCAAGTAACACTGAAACTGATTTCCCAGAACTTGCAAATCCGCTTTTTGCAACAATTAACACTACTTTTAATGGTGTGGAAGGACTTTTATTGCAAGCGCCCACGGCCCAGTTTTTAGATAGTGTAAATATTTTACGCTATCGTGTAAGTTTTGATAGGCCCGTGATTGGTCTCTCATTCCGCGTAGTTGACATTGATTTACGGGAATTGGTTGATGGCGATCCTTATATAGGACAAGTTAAAGTGACTATTTCTAACCAAGGAGAAGAACTTGCACCAATTGCAGGCACTGATTATACAGTGGGATCTGCTGTCACAGATCTAGGCGGAGGTTTTTTTAGAGGAAATTCTTGGGTTCCAGGCACTGCAGATATAGGAGATGTAATATATACATTGAGTTACCCAGTTGATGACGTTTTTATTGAAATTGCAAATGTAGATCCAACCACTACAGCTTTAACACCTGGAAACATGGCAATTCTTATTTCAAATATGACATGGGATTGCGCTTATAGGGATAATGATAATGACTCCTTAGCGGATCATTTTGATACCGATAGTGATGCAGATACTTGCTCAGATGCCTTGGAAGGAGATGGTGGTTTTACCCTCGCTAACTTAGATACTGATGGCAGCTTGGGAGATATTGTGGATTTAGTTACTGGTATTCCAACCATTGCTGGTGCTGGTCAATCTGACGTGAGCAGCACAAATGCACTGGTCACTTCAGGTGAATGCGATGATGATGGAGATGGTGTAATAAATTCAACTGATGGAGTAAATTCTTTAAATGCTTGTCTTCCTGTCCAGACAGCTGGATATGCTGGTTATGATGCCACAAATGCGATATGGGCGGCTGGCGACTGCGACGGCGATACCATATTGAACGGCGATGAGGACACCAATTCCACAGACCCTTATAATTCAGACACAGATGGTGACGGTGTCACCGATAACTTAGAAGCCTCTACGGCAGAAGCCTTGGACCCCTGCCTTCCTGTTCAACCGGCAGGATATACGGGCTATGATGCAGGCAATGCCACTTGGGTGGCCGCGGACTGTGACGGTGACGGGGTCATCAACGGAGATGAGGACACCAATGGAACGGACCCATACCAAGTATCCGGGGACACTGATGGAGATGGCATCGACGATGACAACGAGACCA
>JBFOLQ010000395.1:0-3900 GCA_040830145.1 Flavobacteriaceae bacterium
CATTATAGCCATTCCCCAATCGCATGTCCCCTTCCGAATTCTCCTTTACATCCCATAATTGGTGTTGTTCCCCCGCCCAGGCACCCTGCACAATGTGCGCGCCACTATCGGGTCTCAGATTGTCCAACGATAGGGCCATTTCAGAGTGCACCGCCATAATACGATACTTCCCATTGCCCATTTCCTGGAAGTGCCAGTTCCCCCCAAGACCTACAATATTGCCAGTTTGGACGACCTTTGCATTTTCGGATTGGGATGAACCGGCCACGGACAAAAATTTGTCACTCTGGTTGGATGCAATGGTGTACCACCCATCATCGATACGCTTCGGTCCATCCAATTCCAAATTGTCGATCCACCCTATCAAAACGCTCAAATAATCATCGTCATTCATATTTTTACCCACGGGCGGCATTTTGTTGGATTCTGTGCTGGAGTCCCGTTTATACAGTTCGGAACCAAAATGATCTTGGGGAATCAAAATCTTGCCCCCTGCCTGGGAAGCATTACTGATGACGTCCTGATCGATCATCATTTGATCATACAAGGCCGTCATGGCCCTGCCATCAAAGGCTCCATCCACCCCACTGGGACGGTGACAGTATGCACAATTGGCATCTATATAGGAGCGCACCCTCATTTCACGGGATGCATTGGTGTCGTTTATATGGGCCGATGCGGGCAGTTTGGCAGGATCCCCTATCGCGCTATCAAAAATATGTAGGTGCTCCCACGTTTTCAGTTGATTGCTAGTTATTCCGGATGCGGGATACAACAAGTCCTTATTAAGTTGTCGGGTCTTTAAACCCAGCGCGTGACCGGCCACATTATTGTGGCATTGCATACACTGGTTTCGAGTGGGGAAATCCCATTTTTGGGTGTACGTGGAACCATTGGCCCTACGAACCGTATATTCCTGGGATACGGCTTCATTTATCCCTATCAAAAAGGCATCTGTCTGTTCCTCGTTCCATTTATAGGTAACCCCATAGGCACCACCATCTTCGATAAATACTATAAATCGGGTCTCCAGCCTTACCACCTTTGTGGGGTCGGATGCGTCCGTGGGAAGATTGAACTGTTTAATCAGTACCGTTCCTTCGGGAAACGTCCAGTTGTTCTCCCGGTCAAAACCTATTTGCTCTGATGCGGTATCAAATGTACCATCATTGGGAAGTGCGATCCAGCGTTGTTTCACGGCCCGATCGGACCATAGGGGGGCATTTACATCAAACGGAATGATTCCCGAGCGCGGTTCCAAGGTCTCCAAATCATCAAAAACGCCCAACTCCGACAGCTTGGAAGGCGGGTCGGCCATGGGGCCTTCCCTTACAAGTTTCCGAACCACGCCCCCATCCAAACGAGATCCAAAAAGATCCAATACATACAGATGTCCTTGGGAATCCTCAAAAAAGGATGAAATTCCATCCTTGGCCCCCTGTCCCTCAAAGGGAACATGCATCAAAAAATTCACATCACCACTGTTCTCACCCGTTTTGGTGATCGTGGAGATATTTTGGGTGGTATGGTCGGCAAATAAATATTTGCCCTTCAACTCCGGATAGCGATTGCCTCTATATACCAGCCCCCCAATGACGCATGACCCAACGGAACGACCATATGCATATAGCGCCGGGCGTTCGGTACCGATAATGGAGGCGGGTCTTGCAAGACCATTCCGATGTCCTTCCCTAAAGGGCCATTGCAGGTTATCCCCCTTTCTTACCAGATTGATCTCCTCATACGATCCCTGGCCTACATCCCCCAACCATATGTCCCCTGTGGCGGCATCGTAGCTCATACGATGCGGACTACGTGCACCAATGGCATAAAATTCCTCTAAAATGCCTCCGTTGGGGTCAAGCCACGGATTGTCATTGGGAATATAGTACCCCTGGGTATACGAATTGGGCCATCCAGCGGGTGGAGTCCCCCTATTTAAGGGCTGTTTACGAATAGGGTGGCTAATGTTCCCGCCCCTACGGTCCACATCTATCCTGACAATACCACTGAACATCCACTTGTCTATCTGCTGTGCTACCCGTGAATAGTCCCAGGCACCTCCTTCATCCCCTATGGACAAATACAGAAAACCATCTTCGGGTCCAAAAAACATCCCTCCCCCATTGTGCCAATCATGTCGATCGTAAATATTCATCAACACATATTCACTTGAAGGGTTTATGCGGTTGCTCCCCAACGGAAGATTGAAACGGGAGAGGCGCATATAACTGAGCTGTGATGAAACACTTAAATCCGGGGAATAGCGGTAGTATACGTAAATGTACTCTGCATTGGGGGACCCTGCTTGTCCATATTCCGGATGTAGCACAACGCCGAGCATCCCACCATCGGCCCCACTCGCCACATTGTTGGACACATCCAGTAACAACTCTTTTTGTGCTGTATCGTGTTCATTCTTAAACTTCCAAATATGGCCCCTTAACCCCACAATTATAAATTCGTTTGTGCCGGGCAACTCCGCCATATCCACGGGATCAATAAATGTGAGGTTGGGAAAAGCGTTGACAGCCGAATAGCTGACATTGCCATTGGTACTTCCCGTTGGGGTGGTTATTGGAAAGGTGCCGTTTAGATATGCCCCCATAGGTTCAGGCTGGGAAATACCCGGAACAAAGGTGTTCATCCAATTAAAACCTACTAGTGCAATGGCACAAAGTGCCCCTATGGCCCATACGGCCAAACTCTTAAATTTTGGTATAAATCCCATCATTTTGGTCAGTTGTTAGGGTATGGCACCCTTGACATCCGAACTTGCCTATTTATAGGGCATTCAGTGTTCTGGATATCTCAATCAGTGCGATAAGGTGTGCAAGCTAGCGTGGGCATCCACTTTTAGTCAAAAATCTCGATGAACGGTTCTTTTCCTCCATGAGCAACACTTTTACAGACGTCCCAAAAGGTGTAAATTAGCCCTTGAAAGGGATTGACCCATTCCACTTAAATAGATGTATTGAAAACAGTTAACATTATCGGGGTGCCCGAACATTTCAACCTTCCCTGGCACTTAGCCATTGAGGAAGGGGCTTTTGAAGCTCGAGGGATTGACCTTCAATGGACCGATATTCCTGAGGGAACGGGCCGTATGTGTCAAATGCTACAAGCAGGCCATACCGATTTGGCCATTATTTTAACGGAGGGTATCATCAAAAGTATTTCTGAGGGAAATTCGGCAAGGATTGTACAGGAGTACATTGCCACTCCCCTACATTGGGGCATTCATGTTGCCGCCAATGGTCCATATCAACATTTAGGTGACCTTGTGGGCAAAACTGCGGCGATAAGTAGATATGGTAGTGGAAGCCACCTTATGTCATATGTTCTGGCCGAATCTGTCAATTGGCCCATGGACGGATTGCATTTTCAAGTGGTCAATACTATTGATGGTGCCGTGGAGGCCCTGACCCAGGGAACAGCTGATTTCTTTTTGTGGGAACGATTTACCACCAAACCCTTGGTTGACCAAGGTGTTTTTAGAAGGTTGGGGGACTGCCCAACCCCATGGCCCTGTTTTGTCATTGCCGCCACAAATGATTTTGTCAGGGAACATAAAGGTATATTGCAACACATCCTTGATATCATCAATAACTACACTTTGGATTTTAGGGAGATTCCCTGTATTGACAAAACGCTTGCCAACCGTTACGGCCAACAATTGGAAGACATAAGGGAATGGCTGGGAATGACACGATGGAGCCAAAAAAATATTTCTAATGAAATAGTTGATAATGTGCAAGATAAATTACTTTATCTAAAGTTAATATCAACTAAAATGAATTCCAAGGATATCATTCATATACCCTAAATCCTCACCATTGAATAGTACTTTTTCCCATTTGTTCCAAAAGCGTATTGGTTTGTGAAAAATGACGATTTCCA
>JBFOLQ010000396.1:0-2839 GCA_040830145.1 Flavobacteriaceae bacterium
GGGTTTTTGGGGCTTGGTGATCATTGGGGTGCGTAGGGCCATGTTCTCCAATGAAGCAGGATTGGGAAGTGCCCCCATGTACCACGGACAATCACGGAATAGGGAACCGGTCAGGGAAGGACTGGTGGCAATGTTGGGACCTTTTATTGATACGATCATGGTATGTACCTTCACGGCGGTGGTCATAATTTTGAGTGGGGCCTATTTAGAGGAGGGAAGCGGTATTTTGATGACCCTTTCAGCCTTTCAAAAGACCCTATTTGGGATTGGGGATGAGCTGTTGATGATTATCGTAAGTGCTTTTGCCCTCTCTACTTTGTTTACCTATTCCTATTACGGGGTAAAGAGCCTTTCTTTTTTGACCAATGCCAAAATTGGCAAGTTGTACAACATCTATTTTGTAGTGATGATTGTCTTTGCGGCCGTAGCGTCCCTGGAATTGGTGAAAAACCTAATCGATCTGTCCTATGCACTGATGGTCATCCCCAATATGATAGCCGTGTTATGGCTGGCCCCCAAAGTGAACAGGGCCACCAAGGAGTATTTCTCAAAATTCAAAAAACATGGAGCATAAATCAGGATTTGTAAACATTGTGGGCAACCCCAATGTGGGAAAATCCACCTTGATGAATGCCTTTGTGGGGGAACGGTTATCCATTATTACCTCCAAGGCCCAGACCACCCGTCATCGTATCTTTGGAATTGTCAATGGGGATGATTTTCAGGTAGTCTTTTCAGATACTCCGGGTATTATAAAACCCGCTTATGGGTTGCAGTCTTCCATGATGGATTTTGTAAAGTCGGCCTTTGAGGATGCTGATATCCTGATTTACATGGTGGAGATAGGGGAGAAAAGACTAAAGGATGAGGTGTTCTTCAATAAGATAAAGAACTGTGGGATTCCCGTACTGTTGTTGCTCAATAAGATAGATACCTCGGGACAAGAGGCATTGGAGCAGCAGGTACATTTTTGGAGGGAGACCCTTCCCAATGCTGAAATATTTCCCATTTCAGCTCTGGAGAACTTCAATGTAAAAGAAGTTTTTGAACGGATTTTGGAATTGTTGCCCCAAGGCCCCCCCTATTTTCCCAAAGACCAATTGACCGATAGGCCCGAGCGGTTTTTTGTCAATGAAATCATCAGGGAAAAAATCCTTTTGAACTATAAAAAGGAAATCCCTTATTCGGTGGAGGTGGAAACCGAGGAATTTGTGGAGGATGAAAAGATCATACGTATGCGATCCGTCATAATGGTGGAGCGCGATTCCCAAAAGGGCATTATCATAGGGCATAAGGGAGAAGCATTGAAACGCGTGGGGATGGCGGCCCGGAAGGACTTGGAAAAATTCTTTGGCAAACAGGTACATGTGGAGCTGTATGTGAAGGTGAACAAAAATTGGCGGTCCAGTACCAAACAACTCAAACGTTTTGGCTACAACCGCTAAGCCATGGGTTTTATAGGGCTCCCCATCCCATAGGTGGTGTAGATTATTGTATTCCTATTGATTATGTGGGCAATCTTGGCAGTGGGCGATCTTGCGGAAATGTACGGTTTATGGCATAGGTTAAATAACTTTTCCTTATCCCCTAGGTAACTTTAAATTTATGTGGGTTGTACACTTTTGGGGTGAACCTAAAAACTGTACAAAATGAAGAGAAATACCTTTGTTGTAATCGCCGCTGTCCTAGGGTCAGTGGTTTCTTGTGATACGCTTGATGACTTTATTGGAAATCCTGGTGATAATGGGGACAAGGAGGTAAATTTTAACTATCGCAGTACCATTCAAGTAGGGGGTGAGGGAGCCTCCGAGATTTCCGCCTTTTGTAGCAAGACCCATAAATTATTTGTGGTCAATGTTGAGATCAACGAGATTTCGGTTTTTGATATTTCCGATGTGGATGCCCCCCAAAAGTTGAATTCCATCACCTTGGATGGGGGTGCCCCGAACAGTGTGGCCGTGAGCCAAGGTAAATTGGCAGTGGCCATTGAAGGCACTGTCAAACAAGATCCGGGAACCATAGCCGTGTATAATACTGCAGACCATTCCTGGCTGGGCAGTTATCCCACAGGTGCTTTGCCTGATATGGTAACTTTCTCACCCAATGGTAATTATATAGTGTCTGCCAATGAAGGGGAGCCCAATGATGACTATACGGTGGACCCAAGGGGATCCGTTACCATTGTCACATTGTCCAACGGTAATATATCCACCTTGTATTTTGATGCCTTCAATGGGGACGAAGCCATTTTGGAGAACCAAGGATTTCGGGTTTTTGGGCCCAATGCCAATTTGGCCATGGATGTGGAGCCGGAGTATATAGCCATATCCGATGATTCCCAAACGGCTTGGGTAGCCCTTCAGGAAAACAATGGCTTGGCCAAGGTAGACCTTACTACAAAACGAATAACGGATATCTACCCCCTAGGTTTTAAGGATTATGGCGAAGTGGGAAATGGGATTGACCCTAGCAATAAGGATGATAAGACAGTACTTAGGAATGTACCTGTCTTTGGGATGTACCAACCTGATGGAATCACCTATTTAGAGGTAGGTGGCATAGGTTACGTGGTCTCTGCCAATGAAGGGGACTCTAGGGAGTATGAAGGAACGCCCGGTTATGTGGGGGAGGAACGGATTAAGGATATTGTGCTGGACCCCACTGCCTTCCCTGATGCCGATGAACTTCAGGAGAACGGGAATTTGGGACGTTTGAAAATAGCACTGAGCGAAGGAGACCCAGATGGGGATGGGGATTACGACCGGTTATATAGTTATGGGGCCCGTTCATTTTCCATTTGGTCCGGAAATGGGCAATTGGTGTACGACAGTGGCAATGA
>JBFOLQ010000397.1:0-2467 GCA_040830145.1 Flavobacteriaceae bacterium
GAGGTCAATGACGACATTTCAGTGGCAGGGAATGTGGCTGAAGAAACAGATTGGGGCAACAAGGGCCTTTCCCTTAAATGGGCCAAACAATGGAGTCCAAGGGTGTATACCCGTTTTTTGGTTGCCGGTACCGAATACTTTAGTGAATATAATCGGAATAGTGCATTGGATATTACCGTACCGGAACAAAACGAGACCTTGTTTTCGTTTCGGGGCACAACATATGAAGACAATAGGGTGGAGGACCTAAAGGCGACCATGGATGTGGAGTGGTTAGTATCTCCAGAACACAAAATAAGTACGGGGATTTCGTACACTCGGTCAAAAGTGGATTATAGGAATATCAGGGATCAGGAAACCACTGTGTTGCAAAGAGAACAAGAATCAGGTTATGCATCCATCTATATTTCGGATCAATGGACACCTATTCATAAATTGGACATTGAAGCGGGCATTAGGGCATCAAAGTACGAACTAACGAATGCGTATTTGTTTTCACCCAGGTTCTCCTTTAATTATAATATAACCGAGGGGATACAGATCAAAGGGGGGTATGGGCGGCATTATCAGTTTGTCAACCGCATTATCAATGATAATATCACTGAGGGATCAAGGGATTTTTGGCTGTTGGCCAATGGTAAGGATGTAAAAATTAGTAATGCCACCCATTATATCGGAGGGGCGAGTTATGAGAATAGGGGATGGTTGTTCAATGTGGAGGCATATTATAAAGATTTGGAGAATATATCCGAGTTTTCATTGCGATTTAGGCGAGGGGCCGAATTTGTGGCCAATGAACTTTTTTTTACCGGCGACGGTATTGCCAAAGGAGTAGAGTTTTTACTTCAAAAAAAACAGGGAGACTACACCGGGTGGGCTTCCTACACCTTGGGGAGTGTTAGAAATACATTTCCCGGGTTAAATGATGGGGAGGAGTTCCCGGCGCTGCACGATCAGCGTCATGAATATAAAATGGTCCATAATTATAAAGTTGACGATTGGAACTTTTCGGCCACTTTTATTTTCGGATCGGGGAAGCCTTTTTCAGAACCGGCCGGGCAATATTCCGTTGAGCTTCTTAATGGGGATTCCTTGGGTTTCGTGGATATAGGGACCAAAAATGGTTCAAGGCTTCCGGCATACCATCGATTGGACGTATCCGCACATTACAAATTTACTCTTAGTGAGAGGATAAAGGCAGATTTGGGAGCCTCCATATTCAATCTATACAACCGTAGCAATGTCTGGTACTATGAGTATGATTTTAATCAATCACCGGTTTTGGTTACGGCCATAGAGCATTTGGGCCTGACACCAAATCTATCGTTTACCATTCAATTTTAAAATCGTGATAATGAAAACACATATATTTCCAATGCTTGTCCTTGCTGCCCTCTGTTCATGTGGGGACGATGTGGTGAATGTCTCGGACAATTTCGTGCTGGAGGGGTATTTAACCGCGAATCGGCCCGTGGACCAAATTAGGCTTAAAGAGACCTTTGGTCTGGAGTTTGCCGAAGATCCAAATATCCCTATTGCCGATGCCTCCATTGTACTTTCAAAAAACAATGAGGAGTATCCCTTGACCTTTAATCCCGACAAAGCGTCCTATGAGTACACCGATCATGACCTGGAGGTGGCCAGCGATGATGTGTTTTACATTGAGATCGGGACGGGCGATCGGATAGCCACGGCCCAGACCAGGGTCCCCAGGGCAACACAAGGGTTGACCGTTTCTACCCAAAGCATAGGGGTTCCCACGATCACGGTGAGGATAGGGATACAGCAGGTATTGGTGGATTTATTTGCCACAGCCCGATTCATATTGAAATGGGATAATCCAAATCAAGATGATTACTTCATAGTGGTTGAAAAATTGACGGGGACACAACCAATTTTTCCGGCTGATTTTCCCATACCTGAAGAAACGTTGGCCTTAATACAAAGTTTTAGTACGGTTTCAAGACCCCTGACCACCGACACCTATGAAATTCCAGCATTGAGTTTGGAAAGTTATGGTACCTATAGGGCAACGGTCTACAGGATAAATCAGGAGTATGTGGATTTGTTTAATAGTCAAACCCAGGATTCCAGGGACCTGGCAGAAGCCCCTTCCAATGTAAACAATGCCTTGGGTATTTTCACTGCGATAGCGGGGGCCCATGTAGATTTTGAGGTGGTGCGGCAATAGGGATAGGGCGATTGAAAATACCCTTTATGCCCCGCCAACGTTCTGGAGGATTCTATATCACCTCCGTTTTTCGGTGGAACGGCACAGGTATTTATGATTTTTTGATTGTGGCGCATTTCAATACTTCCACTTTCATGTGCACCAATGGAGCATGTATGGGATGAAGCATTTATATCCCGGCACGGATTTAATATTGCTTCAAAACCAGTGGTTTAGCATGCTCAAAATAGAGGGTAAGTACTTCAAAAACAATTAAAATTCCGTTAAACAAAATAC
>JBFOLQ010000398.1:0-2303 GCA_040830145.1 Flavobacteriaceae bacterium
CACTGTCAATATGGAGAATGATTTCGGTTCCCCGTTCTTTTTTATCCGTCTCCTCCAATGAGAATTCAGGGGACCCATCACAGGACCAATGCATTGCGGGTTCATCCTTATAGCTTTTTGTGATGATCTCCACCTTTTTGGCGACCATAAAGGCAGAGTAAAAACCCAGACCAAAATGACCAATAATACCGGCATCCTTACCGGCGTCCTTATATTTGTCAAGAAATTCCTCTGCGCCCGAAAAAGCGACTTCGTTGATATATTTTTTGACCTCTTCCCCGGTCATGCCAATACCTTGGTCAATCACATGTAGTTTTTTACCCTTTTTATCGACCTTGATTTCAATGATGGGGTTGCCATATTCCACTTTGGCCTCCCCTATGGAAGTTAAGTGCTTTAATTTTAGGGTCGCATCCGTGGCGTTTGAGATCAGTTCCCGGAGGAAGATCTCGTGATCACTATAAAGGAATTTTTTTATTAGTGGGAAAATGTTCTCAACGGAAACATTGATTTTACCAGTTGCCATGTCTCTTTAAATTTTACTTTTTAGGTTCACTGGCAAAAAAAATACCAGTTTATACGTAAGTGACAAACTGGCATGTTGTTTATGCCATGAACTTACCCTGGCATTTCTCTTTCCCAAAAGCCCATATTTTTGGTTATCTTCGAGATAGGAATATTTTAAAAAGGAAGGTGATATGTACAATTCCAAGATTACCGGGCTAGGTTATTTTGTACCGGACAATGTGGTGACCAATGATGATTTGGCCAAGGTAATGGACACGAGTGACGAGTGGATCCAGGAGCGAACGGGCATTCAGGAACGACGACATGTAAAAGATCCGGCGGAAACGACCACGGGTATGGGGGTCAAAGCCGCAAAGATGGCCATTGAACGGGCTGGAATAGAGAAGAATGACATAGATTTCATCATTTTTGCCACCTTGAGCCCTGATTATTATTTCCCGGGCCCGGGCGTATTGGTCCAACGGGATTTGGGTTTGAAGACCGTGGGTGCGCTGGATGTGCGCAACCAATGTTCAGGTTTTGTATATGCCCTATCAGTAGCGGATCAATATATAAAGAGTGGCATGTATCAAAACGTATTGGTCATAGGTTCTGAAATACATTCAAGGGGTTTGGACATGACCACAAGGGGCCGGGGAGTCTCGGTCATTTTTGGCGACGGGGCGGGAGCGGCCGTGGTCAGTAGGGAAGAAGACCGGTCAAAAGGCATCCTTTCCACCCATTTGCATTCCGAAGGGCAGCATGCCGAGGAATTGGCCCTTTTGGCACCAGGTATGGGTTCACGATGGGTAACCGATATCATCAGGGACAATGATCCCGATGATGTTTCCTATTTACCCTATATGAACGGACAGTTCGTTTTTAAGAATGCCGTGGTGCGCTTTGCAGAAGTTATCATGGAGGGCTTGCAGACCAATGGACTCACTGCTGATGATATCAATCTATTGGTTCCCCACCAGGCCAATCTGCGCATTTCCCAATTTGTGCAAAAAAAGTTCGGACTTACCAACGATCAAGTATACAACAATATCATGCACTACGGGAATACCACGGCGGCATCAATTCCCATTGCCTTGACGGAGGCTTGGGAAAAAGGGAAGGTAAACAAGGGGGATTTGGTGGTCTTGGCCGCTTTTGGCAGTGGCTTTACCTGGGGCAGTGCCATTATAAGGTGGTAATTTGGACATACATACGGTCACAAAAAAACAAAACCCCGACGGAGCCGTCGGGGTTTCTTCGCTGATAAACTATACTAAACACTAACCATTAACTATAAACATATAGCTTTATCAACGACTAGAATTTTGTTGTTGCCCATCTATAATTAGACGAATTTTTGCCCTCAATATTACAGTATATAAGAGAACTTTAACATATGAAGCACCTATAGTTCCCCAAAGTTTCGGTAAATCCTGTCCAATACAGCGACCCTAGTAAGGGGAAACTGGTGAAAAAGAATATCGAAACAATTGCAATGTCGGAAGATTATGGGGAAAATAGAAAGGACGCAAATTAAAACGAATTTGTATGATATGCAAACCATTTGTATGGATGGTAAAATATTTGTGTGAATGGTTGGTAATCGGTGTCAAATTGTAGGGCGAATGTCCAAGTCATTGGACAAAAGGGGAATTGATGACTACGCTATGGCGACCAATTTTTAAAGTATTGTATGTGTGGGTCTTACCACCTAAGGAGTAATTGGGGAACATTTAAGGAGGGGATGGGGACAATGCATTGCCGACCTTTCTTATTCTTTTTTTGAATCTTTTAGA
>JBFOLQ010000399.1:0-5068 GCA_040830145.1 Flavobacteriaceae bacterium
GCATCGACCGCCACCGTAACCTTGGGAAACTTCGAGAAAATTTGATAAGGTTCATCCCCCAGCGTTGCCACCGTGCTCTTTTGGTCCGCAAGTACAAAACCCACTGATTTTCGTTTGTACCCCCTGCTAAGGACCGCTACTTTTTTATCGGGAAGGTTTTGAATCAAATATTCCACCATGGGCGTCTTCCCCGTTCCCCCAACACTTAGGTTTCCCACACATAAGATTGGGGTCTTATAGTGTTTGGACATAAAGATTCCTCGATCATACAAAGCATTTCGTATCCAAACCACCCATCCGTATACCAATGAAAAGGGAAAAGCTATTTTGCGTAGTAGCCACATGGAACGAAAATATAATATTTTATCTTTGGCTGGCTAAATTATGATTCCCATGACCATTCAGCAAGTGACCGATATATTGGAAGAATTGGCCCCTTTGGCCAATGCCGAGGATTTTGACAATGTTGGTCTCTTGGTTGGAAATCCAAACACGGAGGTCACCGGCATTTTGGTGACACTTGACACCCTTGAAAACGTAGTGGATGAAGCCATTGGCAAAGGGTGCAATCTCATTGTCAGTTTTCACCCAATTATTTTTAAGGGGCTCAAGAAAATCACGGAAGCTGATTATGTGGAACGTACCGTGGCCAAGACCATTTCAAATAAAATAGGCATTTACAGTATGCACACGGCCCTGGACAATTCACCCAAGGGAGTAAACGCCAAAATTTGTGAAGTCTTGGGGATTGTAAATGCCCGTATCTTGATACCCAAGAAAAATGTCATTAAAAAATTGGTCACATTTGTTCCCAAAAATAAGGCAGATGCGTTGCGCAATGCTCTTTTTTCTGCTGGGGCGGGCACTATTGGCAATTATAGTCATTGCAGTTTTTCCATGGATGGCAGGGGGAGTTTCAATCCCAATGAAAATGCCAATCCCAGTGTAGGTGTCATCGGAAAGACCCATTTTGAAGAAGAAACACAAATTGGCGTCACCTATACCAAGGCAGATGAAGCGAAGATTCTGAAGGCCCTTTTCACCAGTCATCCCTACGAGGAAGTGGCCTATGAAATCTCCACTTTGGAAAATCAACACCAAAATCTGGGCATGGGAATGATCGGGGAGCTACCCTCGCCGATGAAAGAACTGGATTTCCTCTCATTTGTAAAGAAAAAAATGAATGCCCAAGGCATACGGCATTCTGCCCTATTGGGAAGGAAAATACATAAAGTTGCGGTATTGGGAGGAAGTGGCTCTTTTGCCATTCCGGCCGCCAAGGCTCAAAAAGCGGATATCCTTATTACAGCCGATATCAAATACCACCAGTTTCTTCAGGCTGAGGGAAAATTGATCATTGCTGATATTGGTCATTACGAGACCGAACAGTATACAAAAAACCTAATAGCCGATTATCTTACGGAAAAAATCCCTAATTTTGCAATCCGTTTATCAGAAAGCATTACCAATCCCATCAAGTATCTATAGCTTATGGCAAATAAGGAAGTTACCGTTGAGGACAAATTAAGGGCCTTGTATGACTTACAGTTGATTGACTCAAGAGTGGACGAAATCCGTAACGTGCGGGGTGAGCTCCCCTTGGAAGTTGAGGACCTTGAGGATGATGTACAGGCTCTTAAAACTAGGTTGGACAAGCTCAAAACAGATGTTGAGACCGTCAACTTTGAGATTGGGGCCAAGAAAAACATGATTGAAGAATCCAAGGGCCTTATCAAAAAATACAACGAGCAGCAAACGAACGTTCGCAACAGTCGTGAATTCAATTCCATTAGTAAGGAGTTGGAATTCCAGGAACTTGAAATCCAATTGGCTGAAAAGCACATTAAGGAGTTTAAGGCACAGATTGAGCAAAAGAAAGAGGTCATCTCCGAAACAAAGGAGCGACTGTCTGAACGGGAGGAACATTTAAAGCACAAAAAGAGTGAGCTTGATGCCATCTTAGCCGAGACCGAAAAAGAGGAAGAAGCCTTATTGAAGGAATCGGAAAAATATCAAAAAGATATAGAGGAACGATTGGTGAAGGCATATACACGGATACGCAACAGTGTAAAAAATGGTCTGGCAGTTGTACCCATAGAGCGAGGGGCATCAGGGGGATCGTTCTTTACCATTCCCCCGCAAGTGCAGGTTGAGATAGCCTCACGGAAAAAAATCATCACTGATGAACACAGTGGCCGTATTCTGGTAGACCCGGTGTTGGCGGAGGAAGAACAAGAAAAAATGGAAAAATTATTTTCCAGTCTGTAGGACTTATGGGTCACATTCGCTGACCATCAAAATACTGCCCGACCCTACAAGGTCGGGTTTTTTTATGCTTATTGTAGAAGTTCCAACATTCTATTCTCCACTTCCATACTATCCCATTTTTCCGCAATGCCGGGTATTTGCATCACCTGTTGCATAATGACCTCTTGGGCATCACCAATTGTCAAGGCATCCGCATAGGGCCTATCGGAAAAAGTGACCCGCGTATACAGGGGCACCCATTTATCAGGATGTTTTTGCGAAAAATGCTTCTCAATCCTTTTTTGCAACAAAAACATGGGATCAGCTGTTTTTTGGCTCATCTCCAAAAAATTACGATAACTCAGTTCGGCTATGGCATCAGCATTGGGCTTCCGTTCTTGTTGATAACGGGAAAAGACGGTCTCCCAGTCATGACCATACTGTCCCATTAACCGGTCAAGTACATGGATGTCCTCAAAACCTGCATTCATACCCTGGCCATAAAACGGCACTATTGCATGGGCAGCATCCCCTACAAGGGCCACTTTGTCCCAATATGTCCAGGGGTAGCATTTCATGGTCACCAAAGCACTCGTGGGATTTGCAAAAAAATCCTTGGTCAGGTTTTCTATCTCGGGCTGTACCGTGGGAAAATAGGTCTCGAAAAATGTCTTTGCCTCTTTTTCGGTCTGAATTGCCTCAAAAGATACCTTTCCCTCAAATGGTAGGAATAGGGTGCAGGTAAAACTACCATCCAAATTGGGCATGGCAATGAACATGAACTGGCCCCGGGGCCAAATATGGAATGAATGTTTGTCTAACTTATGGGACCCATCCGCATTGGCGGGAATGGTAAGCTCTTTGTAACCCACATCAATAAAATCCTGGGAGTAATCAAACCGACTTCTTCGTTGCATTCGGTGCCGAACGCGGGAAAAAGCTCCATCACAACCAAATATATGGTCGTATTCATAAGCCTTCCATTCACCTTTTTCAGACATTCCAGTGAACAATTTGGCCTCAGGAAGGTCAACATCCCATACCTTTTCACCAAACTTAAAAACCGCCCCAGCCTCCTCGGCCAAGGTTATCATCCTCCGGTTAAGGACTCCCCTGGAAATGGACCATATGGCCTCTCCTTTCTTTCCATAAGGTTGGTAATAAATGGGTTGCCCAACAACGTGCATGGCCCTTTTATCCAACGGAATGCCTATTTTTTTGATGTCGTCCTCAAGGCCCACTTCCCGTAAGGCTCGCCACCCGCGGTTGCTCATCGCCAAATTAATGGAACGCCCTGAGAATTCCACAGTACGGATATCGGGTCTGCGATCAAATATCGTAACGGTATGCCCGCGTTTACGCAGATAAATGGCCAAAAGGGACCCTACGAGTCCTGAACCTACAATGGCAATGTTCTTACTTACTTGCTTCATGTAAAAGTATCTGGGCAAAAATTCGTGGGTGGGAACAACCTTGGATATACATCCAACGGTAAGGGGTGTGCTATTCCATTGGCACCCTCAGTCTACTCCAAAATGGCATCAACGATTCCATAAGCCAAAGACTCCTCCGCATTCATCCAGTAATCCCGGTCAAAATCTTTCAAAACCTTTTCAAACTTCTGCCCGCAATTTTCAGCCAATATCCTGGCACTGAGTTCCTTTGTCTTAATAATTTCCTTTGCCTGAATCTCTATATTCGACGCCTGGCCCCTAGCCCCACCACTTGGTTGGTGAATCATTACCTGGGCGTGTGGTTGTATGAATCGGCGTCCTTTCTCCCCCACGGATAATAGGATGGAACCCATGGAAGCGGCCAAACCACTACAAACAGTGGAGACGGGACTCTTAATCTGTTTTATGGTATCATAGATGGCAAAGCCAGAAGTCACATACCCTCCCGGGCTGTTTATAATGAGCTGTATCTCTTTGTTATTCAGCATATCAAGGTACAACAGACGATCAATCACATGTTTGGCAGAGTCATCATCAACCCCTCCCCACAGGAACACTTTTCTATCCGACAGAAGTTTTTCCTGGATTGCTTCGTTTACTTTTCCCTTTTTTTCAGCCATATGTATCGTTTTACAGTTCAAAAATAGGAAATATAAAATTGAATCCCATCGCTTGGTATTGTGGGGGACCATAGATCATAAATACTGATGGAAAACCCTTTAAAATTAACATGGGGCAGTTACAATAAAAAGCCATTTCCCGTGTTTTAGTACAGGATCAATAAGCGATACGAGGTGCCGCATGGCGAAATTTGTAGAGGATTTATCGTTTTTTTTGCCTTATAAAGGTTTTTCGATGTTATTTTGCCCATGAAACCCAAATTTTACAACCATGAGCAATATTACTTTTGAGGCTATGCCCTTCTTTTCTAGGTGCTTATCACAATACAGGACTTGCCACTGGTAGTGATTTTTGATTGCTGCAACATCTCTTGCAAAAAAAGACACCTGCTATGGAATCATTGATATACAATTCGTTGACCAAAAGTTTTGTCCTTCTTTTGGCCCTATTGGCCACGGGCACGGTTTCTTCCCAGCTTTTGGAGGAAATGGAACCCCGTTATTCCGAGAGCATATTTGGGGACATGACGGCCATAGGAAACTCCATTATGGGAAATCCCCAGGCCATTCCATATCATGGGGCCTTGGACAACCAAAATATTGAAACGGTCTTTGTAGATATTGATTCTGACGATACCACATTTAATTCCAGTAGTGCCCGGTTGAGCAATCCGGAACCGGAACTTTCCTGTTTAAGCCTTAAAAAAGTATTTCTGTATTGGGCTGCCAGCGACATGGAGGAGGAAA
>JBFOLQ010000400.1:0-4477 GCA_040830145.1 Flavobacteriaceae bacterium
AAACGGCATTCCAAATACAAGTTCTTCTCCAGATTCTGCCAATTCTTTTAGGGTCACACCTTTTTTCTCTCCTGCAGCAATAAACCTCGTTATCACTTCAACCAAATAATCCTCAGTCATTACTGCATTTGAGAATGGATGTTTATTATAACTAAAATCTCTTGTTTCTTTGCCTGTTCCTGTCGCAAATTCATATAGTAAAATTGCCACTGTGATTGCCGAGCTACTTTGAAAGAATACTTCTTTTTCACTTTCTGACAAATTAAGTAAATCCAAATCTTCACCATTCACCATTACAATACCGTGGGCAAATCCTTGAAGGGCTTTTGATGCTATTTCATCAATGTATTTTTGGTTATTCTTAGCTTGAGATCTCATAGCCCTAAATCCACCGCCACCTGGTGTTGATAGAGCTATCCACTGCTCGTTCGTTAGGCCATCTGCCCCTAACGATCTTTCAAATTCATCAGCCAACTCTGAGTTTGCTCCACTGGGGTCGGCCCAGAACACGGGGTTGTTGTCAAAAGCCTGATAGAGAGACAATGAATAGTGCACAATGGGATCCAAGGAAGTAAACCTTGCCAGAGCGGGATCAAACTGCCGTAGGGACATTTCATATAGCTCCAAGTTAAGGGCATCCTCAAATTCCACCCCATTGTACTTCCACTTTTGGGCTACATCACTGCCCAAGGAGTTGTCCCCCCCGTAATTGTACCCGCGGTGCCGCATGCCAAAAGGGTAAAAGTTGTTCTCCTCAACAATTTCATTGTCAGGGTCTATAGAGCCGTTGCCATCGGCATCAGTATAACTTAGGCGAACATTTCCTAGATGGTCCTTATATTGATATATATAGCCCCATTGCCCTTCCAATGTGCCGGGAGTTACATAGCCTTCGGGCGTACTAAAGAACTGTAGCTGTTCCCCGTCCACGGGCCCGTTGTACACATGTTTGCCCGCATATAATGTCACAGAACTTCCCACAGTCTTCTTTATTTTAGTGCCCGCGGCATCGTAAATATAACCAATTGTCCCGTTATGGTCCGTATTGGCCACGGTGATGGAAGTGGGCAGGTTCAAGTGGTTGTATGTGATTTCAGTTATCCCCTTATTGGCATCTGAGGTCATATTGCCGTTCTGGTCATAGCCATATTCGTTGGAGGTCTCGGCCCGGTCCATAAAGCCAAAATTGGCCCCTTCAACCGTTTTGTCGTCCACGTTCGTCAACCGGTTGCCATTGTCGTAGGCATATACCATATCGTCCATGGCCCCAAAATCGTCACTTGTCTGTGTATGGCTCAACAATCCCTGTCTTTGCATGGTCATGATGTTGCCGTTTTTGTCATAGGAGATATTGCCCACGTTGTAACGGCCCGTATTGTCGGTGGCCGTCAACAAGCGGTTCATGGCATCATAGGCAAAGGTATATTTGGTACTGGCCGGGTTGAACGGGATATCTGGGTTAAAGGTCTTGGAATCCCATAGTACCTCGCTGATGTTGCCATTGTACAATTTTTTGGAGGTGTCGGCAATATCGTTATACTTGATACGATAGCCCCATAGGTCCTCTGAACCTACCACCAAGTTGGTGCTATTGTAGGGGTCTGCATCATTGATGCCCTCTAACCATCCCCGTACGTTGTACTCAAAATCCACGGTCTGCAACCCATTGCCGTTGGCCGCACCTCCTACTTTTTTGCTTGTCAATTGGCCCAGTTCATCATAGGTGTTGCCCACGATGAGCTCTCCCCCGGCACCATTGCCATTATTGGCATTGGGGTCTATGTACAGTTCCGTTCCAGGCAATAGTTCCGCTTCTGCCGATACGGTAATGCTGTTGGTGGCCACCTGTACGGTATTGATGGTGCCGGTCAAGGGTAGGTTGGCCACTACGGTCTCCCCAGAACCTGTGGAGGGGCAGGTATCCACCAAGGTTTCATCCCCAATGCATTGCGTCTGGGTCATTAATCGGCCCATATGGTCATAGGTGAAATTGTCCAGGGTGACTATGGTGGTGGTCCCCCGTGTATGGGCGGCCCGTACCTTCAAGGGCCTGCCCACAAAGTCCAATTGTGAGGTGACCCTATCGGTAGTGTTCAAATAGTCGTTTCTACTGTAGGTATAAATGGGCCGCGCCTTTTCATCGTAGAAGGTGACCGTGGTGATCCAACTGCCCCCATTTGAGGTCACAGAGGGGTCCAATTCCTTTATCTTGGCCCCGGTCGCCAATCCCCTTACCCTATCGGTACTGGCAACCCCAAAGGCCACATTGCCGGTGCCGGTGCCGGCCCGGTCAAAATCGTAATTATCATAGTAATTGATGGTCAATACCTCTGAAATGGTATTGTTGGGATAGCCCCCATTGTCATAATAGATAGTAACATCATCCGTAAATTCACTGTTTCTATCGGTATCTTGTTTCGTTACCCACCAGCTGCCCGTGAAGGTGTCAACGCTGGTGCCCTGGATGACCGATCGGCCACGGTCATCCTGTACCTTACCGGTATAGGCCACCCTGCCAAAGGCATCGTACTTGGTAAAGAGCCATTCATCCACGGTGAGGTCATTGTTGTTCTCGGCCCGCATATTGGCATCCTGGGTCATGATGGGCTGGTCCAAGGTATTGTGCACGATGTTCTCCCATCCCTTTTCGAGTATCTTTTTTTCCCCCAAGCGGTTACGATGATCGTACACATATTGGTAGCCCAAATTGTTCGTGTTGGCGGTCAGTTCCGCAAGCGTTGCGGTACTTCCCTCCATCTTGGGGGGCAATACGTAGGTAAGATTGCCAAAATTATCATATATATAATAGGTGTCATGGGCTACCTCTGATTGGGCCTCTTCCCCTGGATCCACGGTATCACCATCCCCATTTCTGTCCACGGAGGGGATGTCCGCATAGGTGCGTTTTAAGATGGTACGCCCTTGTTTGTCAGTAAACTCCTCAACGGAGTGGTTCTTTCCGGTTACGGAGCCGGTTGAAGTGTGGTTTTCGTCATAGGTGATGGTCTTACGGAGTTCGTTGGCCCCATAAAATTCATTGCCCCCGTTCGCATTGAGCACCAAGGAAGGGCCATTGGTAAGGTCCACATCAAAACGGCGCACCTCATTCGCTGCGTTGGCCTGATAGCTGAATCCGATCTCATGACCGGAACCCAAGGCCCAATCATTGCCAGGGGCCGCCTGTTGTGCTACCCTGTTCAAGGGGGAACCGTCAAAATCCTTTTCTGCGTAAGGATTACTTGTGTTTTCATATTTGTTGGTGGCATAATGCCCCAGAATGGCCGTTTCCACGCCTGTCTTTTGGTTGCCGAAGGTGCCGGTTGCCATGGGAACGGGCAACCACTCCTTAGGCATCCTGCCATAACCATCATATTTTATCTGGGAAACGATATCCTTCTTTTCACTATTGAGCTCAGGAGATTGTTCCAGACCAATCTGTTGTATGGGACGACCTATATCATCGTAATACGTAATATGCTGTATCAAGGCATTATCCTGCGTGAAAAAAGATGTCGCTGAACTTCTGGGAGCTTGGTACGTCCTTGTGTATGCAAAATTTTCTCCGGTGGCCGGATTTGGCCCTCCAGAACAGTCGTTTGATGGATCATGGATGGTATCATCGCAATCATCAATGGGCATCACGGTTCTTGTATAGCCTGTGCCAGGATTGCCGCAGGAATCAAGGGTGGTGGATGCATGGCCATCCCCATCGGCGTCCAGATACCATGTTTCCACTTGGTGTGCATGTTCATCATTATCATCACAATCCGTGGATTCATAAACCCCAAAGGAATAGTCGTCTTCGTCGCCTGTGGCCAACCCTGGGTTGTCACATTGGGTAACAAAGGAACCCGCAGCGGGATGGCCATCCCCATCGACATCCTTGAACCAGGTCTTGGGCCCCTTTACCGTATCATCGTCATCATCGCAATCGTCTAAGGGGTAGGGGTCTGAGTTCCCTGTTCTTAGTGCATAGTCAGTGGTATTGTTGTTGGGCGGGGTGCAACCGGTATGGTGTTGGGAACCTTGGGGGGAATGTTCATCACCATCCACATCCAGCATCCAAAGGGATGCAGGGTTGATGTCCGCGTTGTCATCATTACAATCGTCACCCTCTCCCGTGAGTTGATCGGCGGTGACATAAAGGTTGGCGTTTGGGTTGGTGCAGGCCGTTATCTCGCCATCAGCATACCCATCCCGATCCTTATCCTTATAGAAGGTGATTTGATCCGTAATGGTCACGGTCCGTGTCTCGGAGTCAGACTGCGAGCATGCCCCATTGGCGGTCACGGTAATGGTCGCATCACCGGAATAGTTGCCGCTCCAACTCACCGTTCCGTTGCTGTCTATGGTACCGGCAATTGAGGGGGAGATGTCCCAACTGTAGCCACTGGCGTTGGTGGCACTGGCATTGTAGTCGGTGGGTGCCGATCCCTTGCAGACCGATGTTGGCCCGGAGGTAAAGGAGACACTTCCC
>JBFOLQ010000401.1:0-3310 GCA_040830145.1 Flavobacteriaceae bacterium
AAGACCCCAAGGACTTTACCATCATTGGTACTTCCCGCAAAAATGTGGATGGGGAAAAAATAGTGACCGGCAAGCCTCTTTTTGGATTGGATTTTAAGAAGGAAGGTATGTTGACCGCTACCCTAATCCATCCCCCTGCCTTTGGTATGAAATATGCATCCATGGATGCCGAAGCAGCGAAAGCCATGCCTGGAATCAAAGACGTGTTCCATGTGGAAGTCTACCCGGAAGGAGTGGAAAAACAATGGTCAGATGGAGGAGGTATTTCAGAAATGGTCGCCATTGTTGGAAATAGCACTTGGGAGTGCCTACAAGCCAAAAAGGCAGTGAAAGTGGAATGGGAACAGGCATCCCCCATGGAGGATACAGCCTCTCATGATAAGGAATTGTCCCAACTGCTGAACACCACGCCAAAAGAAGCAGCCCGTAGGGATGGAAATGTGGAAAAAGCCTTCAAAAAGGCCGCAAAAGTATTGGAACGCACCTATAGTGCACCCTTTTTGGCGCACAATACCATGGAGCCCATGAATTTCTTTGCCCATGTAACGCCCGATAAAGCAAAGCTTGTAGGTCCTATTCAGACCCCAGAATTTTTGGAAAAAACCCTCGTCTCCGTTCTGGGAATGCCCAAGGAGAAAATTGATGTCATGATGACCCGGATGGGAGGTGGTTTTGGTCGTCGCCTTTATGGAAGCTTTGCCGTGGAGGCAGCCGTTATTTCACAAAAAATGCAAGCTCCCATTAAACTGGTATATACCAGGGAGGATGATATGTCCCAAGGTACGTATCGCCCTTCATACAAAGTGCGGTACAAGGCCGGCCTTGATGAAAACAATAATTTGGTGGCATGGCACGTAAGGGGCGTTGGGACCAATGATGATCTGGTTTTTGAAAACCGTTTTCCGGCCGGGGCGGTTGATAATTACCTCGCGGAAAAGCATAGGTTGCGCACCAATGTCACAACAGGTGCGTGGCGTGCCCCACGTTCCAATTTCATTGCCGGGGCCGAGCAATCCTTCATGGATGAGGTCGCAGAAGCAGCGGGAAAAGACCCTATCGAATTCCGTTTGGAATTGTTTGAAAGGGCCATAAACAACCCTGTGGGGAACCCCGAAAAGAATGATTACGACCCCAAACGCTATGCCGGCGTATTGAAATTGGTAAGGGAAAAGGCTGGATGGAATGGGGAAGCCCATACTTCGTCACGCGGTGTATCGGCTTACTATTGCCATAATTCGTATGTGGCGCAGGTACTGGACCTGAAAATGGAGGGCAATACCCCTAAGGTAGAAAAGGTTTGGTGTGCCGTGGATTGTGGCATTGTTATCAACCCCCTCAGTGCCAAAAATCAGATAGAAGGGGGCATTATAGATGGTATTGGACATGCTACCTTCAGTGAACTGACCTTTGGGGAGGGCCGGCCCTTACAGACCAATTTTGACAGATACCGCCTTATCCGCCATGCAGAGGCCCCAGTGGAAATAGAGACCTTCTTTGTAGATAATGGAATTGATCCCACCGGTTTGGGCGAACCTTCATTGCCACCCATAATGGGGGCATTGGCCAATGCCATGTACAAGGCCACGGGCAAACGGGTATACCATCAGCCCTTTATTTCCGATCAAGAAATTGTGGGGTAGGTAAAATATATTGCTTTACGGTCCCGTCCCCAAATAGCCACGGGGATAGGGCCTTTAATTTTGGCGTCTTCACGTTCTCTTTTAAACCCAAATTATGTAATGGAACTTCGTGATGAAGTCCCGAAATACCCCTAAATACAGGTATTTTATTGATTTAGGCATAGCATCGCTACGGTTAAATCAAAAAATGCCCCAATTTCCTGTGTTTGCAGTAGTTCGGGACTGGAATAGATTTTCTATTGCCTATTTTGGGTTAGACAAGCCGTTACAAAGTCTTATCTTTAGCTATTGTCAAGCGTATTCATCCTATGTCAATAACCATTGTTTTCCTGGGCATTGCTCTTTTATTTGTGTTCATAGCCCTTGTAAAACTCAATCCTTTTATCTCATTTTTGATAGTGTCGTTCCTTGTGGGCATGGCCTTGGGAATGGACTGGAAAGCTGTCATTGCCTCCATACAGAATGGGATAGGCAACACCCTGGGGTATTTGGCCGTAATCTTGGGCCTTGGGGCCATGTTGGGCAAACTGGTGGCCGATAGTGGAGCGGCCCAACGTATCACACTACAACTGGTAAATGCCTTCGGGAAAAGGAATATTCAATGGGCACTAATGCTCACAGGTTTTATTGTGGGCATTCCCATGTTTTATACGGTAGGCTTTGTTATCCTTATACCTCTTGTGTTTACCGTGGCCGCTGCCACCGGGTTGCCCCTGGTCTATGTAGGCCTCCCCATGTTGGCATCCCTTTCAGTGACCCATGGCTATTTGCCCCCCCATCCGGCACCCACCGGAATCGCCGTGATGTTCCATGCAGATATCGGAAAAACATTGCTCTATGGTATCTTGGTGGCCATTCCAGCAATCGTGGTCGCTGGCCCCATTCTATCCAAACGGTTCAGACATATTAAATCAACCCCCTTGCCAGAATTTGTCAACCCCACGGTTTTGACAGAGGCCGAAATGCCCAAAACGGGCATCAGCATCATCACGGCCCTATTGCCCGTCATTCTTATAGGAGTGGCCGCCTTAACCGGACTTTTCCTGGAGGAATCCCATCCCATCCGTAAAATCACCGGTATCTTGGGAGATCCCGTAATCGCCATGTTATTGTCGGTTCTACTGGCCATATATACCTTGGGATTGGGCAGGGGCAAAAAAATGAAGGAAGTCATGGGCTCCCTAAGTGATGGGATAGGCGGTATCACATTTGTACTTTTCATCATTGCCGGGGCGGGAGCCCTCAAGCAGGTATTGGTGGACAGCGGTGTAAGCTCGGCCATTGGTGATCTGCTTAAAGATTCAAGTCTCAACCCTTTGGTCCCCGCTTGGCTTATTTCTGCCGGGGTCAGGGTTTGTGTGGGCTCGGCCACCGTGGCGGGACTCACTGCAGCGGGAATTGCCCTGCCCCTTCTCTCGAACAGTACGGTTTCCCCAGAACTTATGGTATTGGCCATCGGCTCTGGAAGCCTTATGCTCTCCCATGTAAATGATGGGGGATTGTGGCTGTTCAAGGAATATTTTAACCTTACGGTAAAAGACCCGCTTAGGAACTGGACCGTGATGGAGACCACTGTCGGCGTTATGGGGTTACTAAGTGTTTTAGTGTTGAACACATTCTTATAAAACTAAAAATAGACCAACCCATCTCAGACCGAATCAAGGAATTGG
>JBFOLQ010000402.1:0-4569 GCA_040830145.1 Flavobacteriaceae bacterium
CTGAGGTTTTTTTTTTTTTTTGAAAAAATTACCGCCACTCCTGCTCCATTGTCCTCAAAAATGTTGTTCACGTACGTATCGTTATTGGAGAACATAAAATGGAGTCCGTACCTCACATTTTTTGAGCTTATATTGTCCTTTATAAGGATATCATCAGAAAATTCCAGATAAATACCGTCACGTACATGTTGTACAATGTTGCGCTCTACCTCAATGTTGCGGCAATACCATAATTGAATACCATTGCCCGAATTGAACTCCTCCACCGCATCTCCCACAATCTTATTGTGGTACACCTTACCATGTTGCGCTTTTTCTAGATAAATACCGAAGAACAGATTTTCAAGCACATTATTTTGAATCAGGAAATCCCGACTCTTGATAACACGTATGGCTGCATAATCCTCTGTGTAACTGGTTCCAACATTGATAACAAAAAGTCCGTCAACGGTTACATGATCTGAAACTATCGTGATGATCTCCCCTTTCTCTCCCCCATCAATCACGGGGTAATTCTCCCCCTTGAGCACCAAAGGTTTGTCAATGATGATATCGTATTCCTTATAAATTCCCTTTTTAATAAGAAGTGTATCATGATCAGCGGCCTTAACCACACCTTCCTTAATGGATTTTATATCACAGCTGTGGCATATTGTCAAGGTTTCGGCATATAACGAAACTCCCCAAAAAAAGAATAGCAATCCCAATAGTCGTCCCAACATCCTTGTCCCTTTATCTAATAATCAAGAATTTGGAGTTTTCATTGGCCTTCACCCAATGTGGCACATCCTTTGGGAAACTGAGATATTGCTGTCTCTTAAGGGGATGTCCTATTCCATGAATGTGGAACTCAATGTCTCCTTCCAACAGAATGAGCTGTGCATTTTTTGGAGATGTGTGTTCCGGGAAAACTGTCCCTTTTTCAAGTGTAATGCTTATAACCTCAAAAGGGTGTCCATCGGATAGCTTTTGTACCTGTAGCTTTTGATAGGACTGGGTAGCCATACTGTCATTGATTGTGTATATCATTGGTCAATGTTATTGGTGGTTTAGTTGAATCGATTTCTTAATTCTTCCCAGGAGTAGCGTTCTCCCCCATGTTCCTCGAATGCAGCATTCACCGCTTCCTTGGAGGCAAATGCCGTTAAAAATTCCCCCATAGGGCTGGGAATGCCCTTGCTAATTAGATACTGGGCCTGGGTGGCATCCAGTAGCTCTCCCGGTGCATGGTAATCATTGACCAAATACAGTCCCACCTCTGAGCTATCAACTTGTTTTAAGTGGTTCATCATGCATTCCATCGCATCAAATTTGAAGGCTTTCCCCTTTTTGGTGACAAATTGGGCGGCATGTTGCTGGTCTACAATGGTCATGGAACAAAAA
Source organism: Flavobacteriaceae bacterium (assembly GCA_040830145.1). Taxonomy (GTDB): domain Bacteria; phylum Bacteroidota; class Bacteroidia; order Flavobacteriales; family Flavobacteriaceae; genus JBFOLQ01. The sequence continues at coordinate 1,384 of JBFOLQ010000402.1, forward strand.
TGACAGCTATCCGAACCATATTGCATGGGTGCTGGTTCCACTTTGCAGCCTAATGAGAGTAACCCTATCATTACCATGAGGAGGACTTTTCTTCGCATTGTCATGTAGTTTTGATATGTGCTTCCTTATTTTCCCTTCGTCCCATGAAGTACGCAATAAGGGACATGAGCATACCACTGCCCAAGGCGTATGCCCCGAGTTGGGGATACGAATGTGCCCTAAAATTTAAAATATCCTTACTCCCAAAGAGTGGGGGTTGAAATCCCATGGGCGTGCCATCAGGATTGGTAAATTTCATAATGGCCTTGGGGTCCAAATTATGACCATAATCGTGTTCCCATAAATAGAAATCGTAGAGTCCGGCGGCGCTTATGAGCACCATCATAATGAACCAATACAGATACCATTTATAGGGTGCCCTAAAGGCAATCAGTAGGCCAATGACGGTCGTTGTAATGATTCCAATCGGAAAAATCTTGAATTCCGGGATGGCCTCTGGAATATATTTCATGCCCACATAGTGGTTCATTAAATTAATGTTCTTGATATCATGTGGATTTGCATCGGCAAAATCATTGATATAAATGTCCATTCCCAATGGGGTTGGATACTGGGGAGCCTCTAAGGTTATGTTCCACAGAGGGAAAACAAAGAGCAATAAGGGCAATAGCGCTCCCACGTACATGGCTAACTTGGATTTTTTCACATGTTTGACTTTTGATGATTCCGTTGATGTTACTATGCTTCCTTATTTCATTAGTGTCGTGATTGACGCTGTATAAAAAGCGGGAAGGTTCAAGAACACGACCCGCTTTTTCTGAAACAGGAATCTCTGGAAATACTGTTTATTCACCCAAGGACCACGAAAGGTCCATAGTTGAATTGGCCGGGGATACCCTTACATATCCTTGCATTTCTTGGTGCAGGGCCGAGCAGAAATCAGTACAATAGAATGGCCAAACCCCCACTTGCTTGGGCTCCCATACAAAGGTCTCTGTCTGTCCGGGCATGATCAATAGTTCAGAGGTATTCGCACCAATCATGCTAACGCCATGTGGAACGTCGTAATCCTGCTCCATATTGGTGACATGAAAATAGACCTTATCCCCTACCTTGATGCCCTCTATATTATCTGGGTTAAAATGGCTTCGTATCATTGACATGTACACATGTACTTCCTTTCCATTGCGTTCAACCCGTACATCTGCATCTGAGGTAATGCCATATTTGTGTTCATTTTCAGATAGGTTGAATATCTTTTTGGAACGTGCCTTTACGATATCGGCTGCAATTCCGGCGGCATAATGGGGTTCCCCCACAGTGGGAAAGTCTAACAACAACTCCATTTTCTCCCCTGAAATGTCATACAGTTGTGCTGATTGGGTTACCTCGGGACCTGTTGGCAAATATCGATCTTTCGTAATCTTGTTCATGGCCACTACGTACTTCCCAAAAGGTTTTCTTGAGTTGCCTCCGGGAATCATCAAGTGGCCAACTGAATAATAACAAGGCTGTCTATCCACCACTTCCCAGGTTCCTACTTTCCATTTCACGACCTCTGAGGAAATAAAGAAAGTAGTATAGGCATTTCCTTGTCCATCAAATTCGGTATGCAGGGGCCCGAGGCCTCCCGATTGGACAGCACCGGCCAACACGTCCTCAAACTTGAGTATTGGGATGCCATAGGCGTCCCCATCAAATTTCTTGTTTTCAATGGCGTCCATCATTTTGGTGAAGGAGTGTATGGTCAGGTCGGCCGATAGTTTTCCGTTCCCCACTATATATTCACCCGTGGGGTCTACATCACAACCATGGGGTGATTTGGGGGTTGGTAAGAAATAAACAGCACCTGGAACTTCCAATGGATCAATCACCAAAACCTCTTTCTTCATGGTTGAAGTGGCCGTGTGTGTTTTTTCATTGTACACATTATGCGCATAATTGGTCGCCTGAGTTTTACCACCCCCATTATTCACATATTCCTCAATTTTTTTCCAGTTGACAGCAGCAATAAAATCCTTATCGTTTTGGGAAGCATTGACCTCCATTAAGGTACTGGCCTCCTCCGTATTGTAAGTGGTGAAAAAGAACCATCCATGTGACTTTCCGCGACCTGGGTGTGAAAGGTCATAATCAAACCCGGGCATCAATAATTGGAATTTGATGTCCATACCACCATCTTCTGGGTTTACACTGATAAAGGTCAGAGCCCCTTTAAAATTCCCCTTAGCCTCTTTGATGGGCATATCCCGTTGAGGGACAGGGACCGAGAAACGGGTTCCTGCCACCACATATTCCGTGTTTTCAGTAACGAAAGCCGAACTATGGTTTCCTGCACTATTAGGAATCTCTATGATTTCAGTGGTTTCAAAGACACTAAGGTCCACCTTGGCTATCCTGGGCGTATTATTTCCGTTGATAAATACATACCTACCGTCGACTTCCCCATTGGTCTGGGATATATCGGGATGGTGGGAATCATCCCAGGGAATGAATCCATGGGATGTGTTCAGCATGGGTTTGGTCTCTTCATTGTAACCCCAAGCCTTCTCGGCATCTTGGGAAAATACGGGAATTACCTTAAACAATCTTCCAGAGGGAAGTCCGTATACAGAGAGCTGGCCACTGAATCCGCCTGAAATAAACGCGTAGAACTCATCATGTTCCCCTGGGGCCACATATACTTTCTCGGCAGCATTTGAGGTCAAGGCCCCATTTGTGGTCTTGCTTTTGGGTTGGCAACCACTCCATAGTGTGGCCACCCCTATAATGGCAAGTAGTAAAACACTGTATTTTTTCATTTGTTTCATTTTTATGGTTTTCTAGTTGTTACTCTTTTGTGGGAGGAATAATGACCTTGTCCACGACATGTACAATACCATTGCCCGCAGGGATACTGGCAATGATTTTAGCGCCTCCAACATAGACCTCCTCCCCTTTTACCTCTACTGTGGTATTTTGGTCATTTGCCTGTCCCAATTTTTTGAACTTTTTGAGAAATTCCTTGCTGTAATTTCCAGGGGTCACATGGTGTTTAAGTATGTTGGCCAATGCTCCCTTGTTTCCTGGTTCCAACAAATTTTGCACAGTACCGTCAGGTAATGCGTCAAAAGCGGCATTGGTAGGGGCAAAAACCATCAACGGACCGGCGTTGACCAAAGCATTCTCCAATTCGGCCGCTTGTAC
>JBFOLQ010000403.1:0-3301 GCA_040830145.1 Flavobacteriaceae bacterium
GCGAAAAATACCTTCGTGGTACGGGAATACCAGTTGGAGATAGGAAAGATTCAAGTATTTGAGAATTATATGGTAGGCATCTTCGATGAAGGGGCTACACTTACCCTGGAAAGGGCCTACCAAATCATAGGTATTTCTGAAATACATTTTAGGGACAGGAATTTCGGTTACATTAGTTTACGAAAGCACTCTTACGCCATAGACCCTACTGTCTATACTTATTTTAGGGGACTCGATAATCTAAAGGGCATTGCCATCGTATCACTCAAGGAAATTGATATGCACAATTTTAAGATTGAGAAGATGTTCTACAAAAAGTCCATGAAATTTTATATTGAATTTGACAATGCCCTGGCATGGATCAAGCGCAGGGTCGCAGCCAAATAAACATCTTTTATCAATAGTATTGGTTAGGCGCTCCTTTCTTCCCCACCATCCGATTCTTGGGGTTCACTAGGTACTTTAAAAAGGTCTATAAAGGCAGTTCCCACGGAATAAATGAGGTCATTGGCCATCAAGGCCTCATAACCCAATTTTTCTACAGCGATATCCCCAGCCCTTCCATGGAGGTACACTCCAAAAATGGCTGCATGTAAGGGGGCATATCCTTGGGCCAGCAAGGCCGTTATCATGCCCGTAAGTACATCCCCACTACCTGCCGTGGCCATTCCGGGATTGCCCGTAGTGTTCACGTAGCCCTTATCCCCGTGTAACGTAATGGTATGCGCTCCTTTCAAGACAAGGATACAATTGTACTTCTTAGAGAATTGTCGGGCCTTGTCAAGCTTATCAAAATCGTCCTTCCACTTGCCAATCAATCGTTCCAGTTCCTTGGGATGTGGAGTGATGATGGTCATTGGGGGCAGCTTCTTCAACATATCCTTTTTTAGGGACAGCATGTTCAGTCCATCCGCATCAATGACCAAGGGAACCTCCACCGAATCCAAAAAGTCTGAAAAGGCCTTTGAGGTCTCTTTCGTAGTACCCATTCCCATACCTATGCCTATCGCAGAGGGGTCAAGGTCATATGCTATCTTAGAAATCTTTCCTTCCTCCTGGTCGGTAAGCACCATAGCCTCTGGCAACGAAGTTTGAAGGGGAATGTATCCACATTGGGGAACGTAGACTGTTACCAGGCCAGTACCCGTTCGCAGGCTGGCCTTGGCAGAGAGGGATACAGCCCCTATTTTTCCATAACTGCCCCCAATGATCAGCGAATGTCCGTAGGTTCCCTTATGGGAATATTTGGAGCGCGACCTATAAAGGGGTTGTACCTGGGGTTTGCCCACAAGCTCAAATTCAGTCTCCGTCTTATACAAATATTCCGAATCCAGACCAATGTCCAACACAGCCCATTGTTGTACATACGGTCCCGTTTGCGGTAAAAAGAAGACCAATTTTGGGGCCTGTATGGTCAATACAAAATTAGATTGTATAACAGCGTTTGGGTCCTCGGGCATTTTATGGGTAAAAAGGCCCGAAGGGATATCAATGGACAGAATAAAGGCCCTTGAACGGTGTAGATGGCCCATAAGGTCAACTACCCATTTTGCTGGCGGCCGATTGAGTCCAATACCAAAGATGGCATCCACAATAATGTCATCAGGGCCAATCGCAGGCAGATTTTTGGCATCTTCCAAAAAAGTAGGCCACAACTTGCGGGCCTTCAATCGGTCCAGGTTAATCAAAAAATCCTTGGACCGTGTCTTGCTGTAGTTCACGACATATACCCCTATATTATATCCGTGTTCCTGTAAATGCCGTGCCAAGGCAATGCCGTCACCCCCATTGTTTCCTATACCACAGAACAAGTGAATTTTTACGGGGGCCCCCTGCATTCGCATGTGCAGCCAATTAAAAAGTTGCACAGCGGCCCTTTCCATTAATGCATCACTACTTGTCCCCTGTTTTTCAATTGTGAATTTGTCAGCGGCATAGATTTGCTCGGCGGTAAAAAGTTTCATTCAGTAAGAATTTAAAGATGAAATTGACGATTTCGAAAAAATAAGTGCCGTCATTTGCCCAAAGCCTCAAAAGTACTACTTTTGAACATCATTTAAGAGATATGGCTTCCTTAGGCATGTACATAACTTCTTCCGTTTTCTCTTCTACCCATGGTTTTATCATCACAGGGCGCATCACCCCTTTGGGGGTACTTTGATAGCATATTCGTCCAGACCTATTTATTTTTTTGATAAACCACATAATGTAACACACCATGAAAGTATTGAAATTCGGAGGTACATCCGTTGCCAATGCAAAGAACATACAATCTGTCAAACATATTGTTTCCCACACTGCGGGAGATGGAATATTTGTTGTTGTCTCCGCTTTTGGTGGGGTAACTGACATACTCCTTAAAATAGCCGGGATGGCCGCGGAACAGGACCTTGCTTATAAAGATGGGCTCCAGGAATTGGAAGACAGACAGCTTACCACCGTAAAGGAGCTCATTCCCCTTCAAGGACAGAGTGGTGTACTGAGTCGGACCAAAAGTGATTTGAACACCCTGGCGGCCCTTTTGGAAGGGGCATTTCTTACAGGGGAAGCCACCCCAAAACTATTGGACAAAATTGTGGGATATGGGGAATCACTATCGTCCTATATCATTTCGGAATATTTTGTTTCGGAAGGGTTGGATGCGGAGCATGTGGACAGTCGCAAAATCATCGTTACCGACGAAAATTATGGAAAGGCCACGGTAGATTTTAAGCGAACGGAGGCCAACTGTAAGAAGTGGTCCATCAAAGGAAATCCCAATATCAAGGTTTTGGGTGGTTTTATTGCCGCATCCCCATCGGGGAATGCCACCACCTTGGGTAGGGGCGGATCAGATTATACAGCGGCCATACTTGCCGGGGCATTGAATGCCGAACTGCTTGAAATTTGGACCGATGTAAGCGGTATGTTCACGGCCAACCCAAAAATAGTGAGACAGGCCAGGGCCATTCCCCATATATCCTATGAAGAGGCCATGGAGTTGTCCCATTTTGGGGCCAAGGTACTCTACCCTCCCACAATTCAACCCATTTTGTCCAAGGGGATTCCCATTCATATAAAGAATACTTTTGCACCTTGGGATGGGGGTACGCGCATTGCGGCCCAGGGAGTGGTCAATGGGAAGACGGTCCGTGGTATTTCCCATATTGGCAATATGGCACTCTTGTCATTGGAAGGACCAGGCATGGTGGGCATTCCCGGAATTTCAAAACGTTTTTTTGGAGGCTTGTCAAATGAAGGTATTAGTGTGGTATTAATTACCCAGGCGTCCTCTGAACACTCCATCTGTGTCGGCATTGCA
>JBFOLQ010000404.1:0-2127 GCA_040830145.1 Flavobacteriaceae bacterium
CCCCAGCAAATCATCTGGTTTTTAGCTACCTACGTCCAAATGAAACATCCAAAACCAATTACGGACCGTATATTTGTTAAAAAGCCACTACTATGGAAAAGCAATATTGTAAAGTGGGTACCGTGACTCCCATCGAAGGGAACGGGCACACCCTTCAAATTCTTCAATGGCAATACACTCATTTTCTGAGTAAGGCCAATGGCAATAATGTGGATTCCAGATTGCTTGAGTTTTTTGAATCCAAGGCCCAGAAGGTAAAAAAGGCCATGGAAGAATTGGTGTCCTAAGCCCTTTTTTCGAGCTCCACCTGCATTTGTACCTGTAACTTTTTGGCTTTTTCGGCCGCCGCTACTGCAAAATCTTTTTTGTCCGATGCATATATAATGCCCCTGGACGAATTGACCAACAACCCTACATCCGTGGTCATCCCATAACGGCACACCTCTTGTAGGCTGCCCCCTTGAGCCCCCACACCGGGCACCAACAGAAAGGCATTCGGCACTATCTTTCTGATATCCTGCATGTATTCGGCCTTTGTGGCCCCAACCACATACATGAGGTTTTCCGAATTGACGTACCCCTTGGAAGTTTCCAATACTTTTTTGTACAGTTCCTGTCCGTCCACTTTTTGGGTCTGAAAATCATACGCCCCCTGGTTGGAGGTCAAGGCCAATAAAATGGTATGTTTGCCCTCAAACCCCAAAAAGGGTTCCACGGAGTCCCTTCCCATGTACGGTGCTATGGTGATGGCATCAAAGCCTAACTCCCCAAAAAAGGCCTCTGCATACCGGGCACTGGTGTTACCGATATCACCCCGTTTGGCATCGGCTATCGTAAATTGTTCAGGATAGTTTCCAGTAAGATATTCCATGGTACGCTCCAAGGATTTCCATCCCTCTAAACCATACGCCTCATAAAAGGCAATATTGGGCTTATAGGCCACACAGAAATGATGCGTGGCATCAATGATTGCCTTATTAAATTCAAAAAGAGGGTCCTTAGAGTCTCGTAAATGGGGGGGGATCTTTTCCAAATCGGTATCCAGTCCTATACAGAGAAAAGATTTTTTCGCCCAAATCTGGTTCAAAAGTTGGGATGTCGTCATTCTATTTCTGGATTATGGCCATTCTTATGCTTATCACTGATCATTCCAAGGGCCACATAGGGCACTACGTTAAACACAATGGTCAATATCTTCCACATAGCCAGCACCGAAATATACAGTAGATCATATGTTTCCATGGACATGCCATATAGGGACGACCATATATCATAAATCCATTGGTGGCACACCATGTAAAGTACCCAACTTACCATCAATAGGCCAAAGTTGATGACAGCGCACCATCCCAGTACGGTCCGAATCCCACTCCAGTCCATTTTTAAGGTGTTTGTTCGCTCCATTGGAAACGGATCTTAGAACATTTCAGAGGCCGCCTTTAACTTCTCAGTGTTCTCCACTAGGCTAAGCTCATCAATTATTTTTTGGATATCCCCATTGATAATATTGTCCAAATCATATAGTGTCAGTCCAATACGATGGTCCGTCACCCTTCCCTGAGGATAGTTGTAGGTACGTATCTTGGCTGAGCGATCCCCGCTGCTTACCTGGGATTTCCGCCTTGCCGAATCCTCCGCTTGTTTTTTGGCCAATTCCAGGTCATACAAACGGGAACGCAATACTTTTTTTGCCTTTTCCAGGTTCTTGTGCTGTGACTTCTCGTCCTGGCAGCTTACAATGATTCCAGTTGGCTCATGGTGCAATTTAATGGCCGAGTAGGTGGTATTGACCGATTGCCCTCCCGGACCCGTGGAAGTGGTCCGTTCAATGCGCACCTCGCTCATATCCAATTGTACATCAAACTCATCTGCCTCCGGCAATACCATTACGGTCGCCGCACTGGTATGTACCCTACCTTGGGTCTCGGTCTGCGGCACTCGCTGTACCCGGTGTACCCCAGCTTCAAACTTTAGGATACCATATACGTCCTCACCCGCTACCTCAAACTGTATCTCCTTATAACCTCCACTGGTACCTTCATTCAAATCAATGATATGGGTTTTCCAGCCCTTTGACTCACAGTATTTGGTATACATTCTGAAAAGGTCTCCCGCAAAAATACTGGC
>JBFOLQ010000405.1:0-2849 GCA_040830145.1 Flavobacteriaceae bacterium
CCAAAAGGTTTGGAGCTATAAAAGCGGATTTTTTTGTGTATGATACACCATTGGTAAAAGAGTAGTAAGGATACTTTAGATAACCCACTAGAATTGAATTGGTATTGAAATGAAAGAAAATAGAATCATTAAATTCCCCTTTTGGGGGTTAGGGGGCTTATGAAAGTAACGGAACATATAGAAAGGGCCAAAGGGGAAACATTGTTCTCTTTTGAGATTGTTCCCCCAGTAAAAGGGAAGAACATTCAAGGACTGTATGACAACATTGACCCCCTGATGGAATTTAACCCTCCCTTTATTGACGTGACTACGTCAAGGGAAGAATTCGTCTATATAGAGAAAGATGGACTGCTGGACAAAAGGGTAACCCGAATGCGGCCAGGAACCGTGGGTATTTGTGCCTCCCTACAACACAAATACCAGGTCGATACCGTTCCCCATGTATTATGTGGAGGGTTTACCAAGGAGGAGACGGAGTATATGTTGGTGGATTGTCAATATTTGGGGATTGAGAACCTGATGGCCCTACGGGGAGACGCCCGTAAAGATCAGCCCTATTTTGAACCGACCAAGGGAGGGCACCGTTTTGCCAGTGACCTTGTGGGGCAAATCCAGGACCTGAACCGCGGAAAGTACTTGCACGATGACGTGGAAATGGAAAACTTGCCTAATTTTTGTGTCGGCGTGGCCGGATACCCCGAGAAACATATGGAAGCCCCTTCCCTGCAATCAGACCTGAAGTGGTTGAAACAAAAAGTGGATGCCGGTGCAGATTATGTGGTCACCCAAATGTTTTTTGACACGAAAAAATACATCTCATTCGTGGAGGCCGCCCGTGAGATGGGTATTACCGTACCAATCATTCCAGGAATCAAGCCCATTGCCGTAAAGCGTCATTTACAGATTTTGCCCCAAGTGTTCAAGATTGACCTTCCACAGGATTTGGTAGAGGCCGTGGAGGCCTGCGCTGACAATAAGGCCGTACGTCAAGTAGGTATTGAGTGGGCCATACAACAGTCACGGGAATTAAAGGCATATGGGGTTCCTGTACTACACTATTATTCCATGGGAAAATCGAGCAACATAAAGGCCATTGCCAAAGAGGTCTTTTAGATAATTATGGGGTTAGCGACCTAACAGGTTTCCGAAAACCCAAATATCCCTAACTTTGTTTTCCATGAGATTGAATGGGGTATGGGTATGGGTACTACTGTTGTGGAGCATTAGTGGGATATCCCAACAACATACATCTGCCAAAAAATATGTGTTGGACCTCAGTCAGTTTCATGGTTCTGTACTTCTACATAACACAGATATCTCACACTTGATAACGGCCCATCCCGGGGGGGTAATTCTTGGGATAAACCAAAAGCGTTTCGGCCAAGAGGCATGGGAGCGGGAATATGGCTATCCCGATACGGGTTTTACGCTCGTATACCAAAATATGAACAGTGCCACATTGGGAGAAAACTTTTCAATCTATGCCCACTATAATTTCTATTTTTTCAAACGGAATTTACAACTTAGGATAGGTCAAGGACTGGCCTATAATACGAACCCGTATGATCGGGACCGCAATTTTCGTAACAATGCCTATGGTTCCCATCTATTGGCATCAACTTTGGCGATGGTCAATTACCACAAGGAAAATCTGATAGGGAGGTTGGGACTTAAGGGTGGAATTTCATTGATACATTACTCCAATGCCAATGTAAGGGCGCCCAATACATCCACCAATACCATGGCTCTTAATGTGGGCCTTACGTATGACTTGCAAGGAAGGAAAGATATGCAGTTTATAGATAATGAAAGACAAAATACGACGGAACCCATACGGTACAATTTGGCCCTGCGCGGCGGGGTGAATGAGAGCGATGTTATAGGCTCGGGGCAATATGGTTTTTGGATTGTATCAGCATATGCAGATAAGCGGTTAGGGAGAAAAAGTGCGGTGCAGTTGGGGGCCGATGTGTTTTTCTCCCGTTTTTTAAAGGAGCTGATTCACTTTCAGTCGGTTGCCTTTCCAGAAAATAATGTATCCCGTGATACGGATTGGAAACGGACCGGTATTTTCGTTGGTCACGAATTGTTCATCAATAAATTAAGTGTCATTGCCCAGTTGGGATATTACGTATACTATCCGTTTGATTTTGAAGGACGGGTCTATAATAGAATTGGGCTAAAGCGCTACTTTGGAGATAAAGTATTTGGGGCCATTACCTTAAAATCCCATGCCGCGGCGGCTGAAGCGGTGGAGTTTGGGGTTGGGATTCGGTTCTAACGGCCATTGATTAAGTACAAAGTAAAACGTATGAGGTTCAAAGTATGGGAGATGGGATGAAAGTTTGTGGTATGGATGAATAAAGAAACACAATTAACAACTTACGGACGACGAAATGCGAATCGAGAAATGGTATTCTAAAATAGCCTTCCTTTTAGTGATGGGGATTTGTCATTCCTGTGGTTCTGAAAATGCCCCGGACTGTTTTCAGGCTTCGGGGGATAGGGTACAAAGGACCGTTGAGGTACCTTCATTTACAAAAATCACCGTTTTTGAGACTATTAAGTTGGTGGTGAAACAGGGGGAGGAGCAAGAAGTTAGGATAGAGACAGGAGCGAATTTAATGAACGAGGTTTCGGCCAATGTAACGGATGGTAGGTTGGTATTGAGAAACGAAAATGGCTGTAACTATGTACGGAAGTATGGACTGACGACCGTCTATGTGACATCCCCGAATTTGGTGGAGATACGCAGTAGTACGGGCTTATCCGTATCCAGTGATGGGATTTTGCACTATGGGGACCTCTTATTGATTTCAGAGAGCTTTATCAATCCGGAGACGGAGACC
>JBFOLQ010000406.1:0-9707 GCA_040830145.1 Flavobacteriaceae bacterium
AAGTACACATAGTTATACTTGTTCTTGCTTCTAAGGAACGATTTGGGTGCAAGCCCCCTTCCCTTTAGATCCCGCATAAAGGCCTCAAAATATTTTTTGGTGCCAAAGACATTCGCAATGAGGTAAAAACCGGGCTGTAGGTTATCTTCCCCAACCACTTCCTCGTACTTTTCCCCGGCCTGGGGCGTCACCTCCACTTTTTGTTGCTGGGCAACCCGCTCGAGTTCTGCCTTGCGTTTGGCCACCTCTTCGTCGGCTATCCGTTGGGCATTGACAACGGAGTCCCGCTTGCGTTTTTCCGCAGCCCGTTGCACCAAGGCCGCAGCCTCCCTTTTTCTGGCATTCTCAATGGAATCCATCACTTGTTTTCGTTCCTGGGCCAACAATTCCTCTTTACGCTGTTCTTCCTCCAACTTCCGCTCACGGCGCGATTTTCTTTTTTCCTTGGTGCCGGATTCCTCACTGTTCTCCTCTACAATGGCATCTTCCTGTTCCTCTTCCTCCTTTTCTTCCTTCGCTTTCCCAATACTATCGAAATTGTAGGAAGTCACGATCTCAAAGGTAGGGTCCATTCCATCCAAGGAGCTATCGATGCCGAATTCCACCAAGCCACCTATGGAAAGGTTTTTGAAAAAACGTCCGCCCAATCCTCCAGAAATGCCATAAAAATTATTGTAGCCTCCCTGCACCCAAAACGTACCGGTGGTCAATAAGGTGCTGATTCCCAATTGAAGGTCGTTATCAGGTACTGACTTCACATAGACGGTAGGTTGTACCCTGGACGGATACGTTCCATTGAAGAGGTCCACGGGAATATCGTAGGATACGTGGCCCGTAATGACCCGTTCTTCCGCCGCAGAACGTTCATTGGTCGTTACATTGTAATCAAGTAGGTTCTGTGAGGTGGCCCCAATGTGCAAATCTCCCACGGAAATCACGAGGCCGGGGGCCATTTGCAAAATGAAATCATCGGTATCCTCAAAGCCTGGAAGCGGATTCTGTACGAACCGGTCATCGGCCAATTGTTGATTGAACCCAAAGACATTGAGACCAAAGGCCAGGGATACGTTCTCGGAGAATTCCATCTGTCCCGCATAGGTGAGAAGCCCCCCAGTGTTGAAGAACAGTCCCGTATTATGCTGGAAAAAACCACCCCCTATGGCCGTATTGGCATTGAGCTTATGGGTATAATTGGCAAACCAAGTAGTGGGTTGGGGGTCAATCGTTTGCCATTGCCACCTTCCCCATATGGCCATGGCATGGGGGTCGTTTCGGGAAAGCGCAAAGGCCGGATTGAATATATTGGAATTATACTCGGTCAGATTATGCTGTCTGAAATCAGGCGGAAGGTTCACTTCCTGGGCATAAAACATTTGACAGAAAACAAGAAAAAAGACAGGTATTATTCTATACTCCATAGTAGGCAAAAAAACAAAAAAAATCGTTGTATTACATACTATTTCGGCGATATTTTAGTTAAAATAGGGGAATTGCGAAACTATACTAATGAAGTCAACAAAATTACTGTTCATATTCTTCCTGCTCCTTTCCTTTCTTGGATGTAAGGAAGAACAAAAGGTTGAATACCAACAACCTACCTCGGTAACGACTTTTTATTTCATTCGTCATGCGGAAAAAGACCGCTTTGACCCGGACAATCCGGACCCCGAACTCTCCCAAGAGGGCTTGGGCCGTGCCATGCACTGGGCCGAAGTATTGAATGAGGTTCCCTTGGATGCCATTTACACCACGGATTACCAACGAACGGCCATGACCGCTGCGCCCACAGCCGTTAAAAGGGAATTGATCGAGGAATTCTATGACCCTGGGACATGGGATGCCGCACAGTTCAAAAAAGACAACCTGAACAAAAGTGTATTGGTCGTGGGCCACAGCAATACCACCCCACAAATGGTGAACAGCCTCATTGGGGAAGAAAAATATGCGGAAATGGACGAATATGACAATGGCAGTCTTTTCATTGTACAACTGGTAAACGATGTGGCCACTTCACAACGATTGGTGTTCAATTGTAATTGTCCTGCACGCTAATATTCCGCAACTCAATGGTGGACAAGTGCGTTAGTTGTCCCTTTTCATATAGGCTATCCATCATCCCCAGGTCCGTATGGGGTTCCTTGGGCTTGTAATTGCGGTAATCCACAAACCGGATACCACCCACCCTTCGTTCGTTGTACGCCTCCCGAAAACGAATACCGCCCCCATCCACATGATATTCATAGGCCAGGTAATCCGTGGAGAAATCAGCGGTATCAAACCAATACAGGTAGGTATCCTCAAAATCATCCCCCCCATTTTTTTGAGCAAAGGTGACCTTCACCTTATAGTAGGGTTTCCCCCCTACGTTCACCAGCCCCACAAACTCCTTTCGCACGGCAGGGTCGTTGAGGCCAAAGGGCAAATAGGCAAAATAATGTACGGAATTGACCGAGTTTGAATACTTTTTTGCCAGCGTATCTGGCAAAGAGACCCTTGCACCGTTCACCAAGCGTTCCAGCCCCTGACCTGAAAGGATATCCTCAATGGGCAGGGAATCCCGTAAAAACCTTCTTTTCATCACCCGTTTGCCCTGGTCCCACAACTGCGCATAGGATATATCCCGAAAATCAAAGGTGATATGGGTATTTCTATACCTATCTTCCCCCCCACTGTACGCAATGGCCTTATCCACCATCTCCTGGGCCGATGTCATGGGCCTTTCCCCACGGCAGCCAAGGAATAAAATCAATACGATGGTGAACACACCATGCCTAGCAATCCTGTATTGTTCCATACTATGTCTTCCTTACTTTAAAAACGTTTTCCCTTTGGTCTGAACAATCGCCCAAAAATAACAGATAAATGTTGCTATTTTTGTGGATTCCATGCAGAAGAACATCAACATAAAGAACAAACGTGCCCGTTTTGAGTATGAAATCCTCGATACACATACGGCTGGAATCGTACTGAAGGGAACGGAGATAAAGTCCATTCGCTTGGGCAAGGCCTCCATTGCGGAAAGTTTCTGTGAGTTCAATGATACGGGAGAGCTCTTTGTCATTAACATGCAGGTTGATGCCTATAGCCATGCCGCACATTTTGGCCATGCCCCAAAAGCTGCGCGAAAATTGTTGCTCCAGAAACGCGAACTCAAAAAGTTATTCAAGGAAGTCAAGGCTTCCGGGCTCACCATCGTACCCCTTAACCTATATATCAACGAAAAGGGATTGGCCAAGTTGAACATTGCCCTGGCCAAGGGGAAAAAGTTGTATGACAAGAGGGAAACCATCAAGGACCGCGACAACAAAAGAAACTTAGACCGGATAAAAAAGAATTTCACGTAACGCCCCCTTATCATTCAAGGCCCAAGATTCCAAGGGAGCTCCTTTCCCTTGATTTTTCCGAATTTCAAAACCCCATGGGTATATTAATTTTTGTCCTCCAATAAGGGAACAAACCGAAACGAACCAAAGGTCTTTTTGGCGAACTCCTTTTCTGATTTTCGCGTGTAGACCGTCATTACCTGGTCCTGTACCCCAACAGGTATTACCAATCTACCCCCTACTTTCAACTGCGCCATCAGGGCCTTGGGGACCTCAGGGGCCCCGGCCGTAACGATAATGCCATCAAAAGGGGCTTCCTCCGGCAATCCCCTATAGCCATCCCCAAAAATGACCTTCTTGGGCCTATAGCCCATCTTTTTAAAGAAAAGGGTTACCTTTTTAAACAATTCATGCTGACGTTCAATAGAGTACACTTTGGTTTTCAGCTTCAACAAAACCGCCGTCTGATACCCACTTCCGGTTCCAATTTCCAAAATCTTATGGCCGCGTCCCACCTGCAATAGTTGGGTTTGAAAGGCTACCGTGAACGGTTGGGAAATGGTCTGGTCGGCCGCAATGGGAAAAGCCTTGTCCTGGTAGGCATGGCTCTCAAAACCACTGTCCATAAACAAATGGCGCGGTACCTCCCGTATGGCATTGAGTACAGCTTCATCGGTAATTCCTTTTCCCTTAAGTGTTTCGGCCAATTGGTTTCGCAGGCCTTGGTGCTTGAACGTGTCTTTCAATGGGGTTTGGTTTTGGACCACGAAGTTAGGGGCAATCAGGACAAATTACAAGACCGGAAAGATAAAGTGTGGATACAAAGTGGGAAGTACGAACAGTGAATGGTAAGCTTATAAAAATCCCCCCACTTTATGCGCCCGTCCCCAAGACTTGGCATTTCCCTACTGGTGGCGAAGTACAAATGCTTTGGGGTCCTTTTTGTCCATTAGGGGCCACCTACTTTAGAAACCACAAAACTATCCGTATTTTTGGACAAACGAATCGTATGTTCAAAGTTGGGGTATTGGGAGCGGGTCATTTGGGAAAGATCCATCTTCGGTTATTGCAGCAATCAAAAAAATACCAATTGGTGGGTTTTTACGATCCCGATGCCATCCAGGCCAAAAATGTTTCGGAAGAGTTTGGATATCCCGTCTTTGAAAATATGTCTGAGCTCATGGACCAAGTGGATGTGATAGATGTGGTAACCCCTACCCTTTCACATTTCGATTGTGCCAAAAGGGCCATGGAAAAGAAAAAACATGTATTCCTGGAAAAGCCCATAACCCATACGTTGGAGGAAGCCCAGGAACTTCTGAGGTTGGCCAAGCAGTACAACGTCAAAGGCCAAGTGGGCCATGTGGAACGTTTTAACCCTGCCTTTATGGCCGTAAGGGATACCATAAAGGACCCCATGTTCATAGAGGCACACCGTTTGGCCGAATTTAATCCGAGGGGTACCGATGTCCCCGTCGTATTGGACCTGATGATCCACGATATTGATGCTGTTTTGAGTGTGGTAGATTCCGAAGTAAAACAAATACATGCCAGTGGGGTATCCGTTATCAGTCGCTCCCCAGATATTGCCAACGCCCGACTGGAGTTTGAGAATGGTTGTGTGGCCAATCTCACGGCAAGTCGTATCTCCCTAAAGAATATGCGTAAATCCCGGTTTTTTCAGAAGGATGCCTATATCTCCGTTGATTTTCTGGAAAAAAAGACCGAGGTGGTAAAAATGAAAGAGGCCCCTGCACATCCCGGGGATTTTGATATGGTTCTGCAGAACGCCGAGGGCGAGAAAAAACAAATCTATTTTGAGAATCCGGAAATAGTGGCCAACAATGCCATTTTGGACGAATTGGAAACCTTTGCAGATGCCATTGAAAGGGACACGGCCCCTGTGGTGACCTTGGAACAAGGGGCCAAGGCATTGGAGGTGGCCCTAAAAATCATAGAATCCTTTTAAGCCGTGGCGGAATTTTGAAAGGGTTTAATTCGAATGGGGAATTAAATAGTTGGGCCAGATATAACCGATCATGGAAGACATAAAGAACCCAAAAACGGATAAGAAAAAAGGGATTATCAACCCTAAGCTTGTCAGGCTTTTAAGTTTTATCATTATTTCATTGTCACTTGTGGCATGCACGGTATTATGCATTTTGGCCATTTGGGAGTTTACCAAAACCGATGCCGTTTGGAGGGCCGTGGCAACTTTTGGGGTCATAAGTTTGGCAACGGCAGTTTTTACTTTTGTCAATGAAAAGTTGGGCTAAATCATTTAAGGACTAATTAAAGTTTAAATACTATGAAGAACATCACGGTCATTGGTGCCGGTACAATGGGCAATGGCATTGCCCACGTTTTTGCACAACATGATTTTAAGGTACGTCTGGTCGATATTTCAGGGGCAGCCCTGGAAAAAGGGGTGGCCACCATCACCAAGAACCTCGACCGTATGATTGCCAAGGAGCGCATTACGGAAGCCGAAAAACAGTCCACCCTACAAAATCTTGACACCACCACTTCCTTGGAAGAAGGAGTAAAAAATGCCGATTTGGTCGTAGAGGCCGCCACGGAGAACGTGGAATTAAAGCTCAAGATCTTTACGGAGTTGGATGCCCTATGCGCCCCTAAGACCCTTTTGGCCACCAATACCTCCTCCATCTCCATCACCCAAATTGCTGCAGTGACCCAAAGACCCGAAAAGGTCATTGGCATGCACTTTATGAATCCCGTCCCCATTATGAAATTGGTGGAGATCATAAGGGGGTACAGTACATCCGATGCAACCACCCAAACCATCATGCAGCTATCTAGGGATCTGGGAAAGATTCCGACCGAAGTGAACGATTATCCCGGTTTTGTAGCCAACCGAATCCTTATGCCCATGATCAATGAGTCCATTGAGACCCTTTATAACGGAGTGGCAGGGGTGCAAGAGATTGATACGGTCATGAAACTTGGGATGGCCCACCCCATGGGGCCCTTGCAACTGGCAGATTTTATTGGTCTTGATGTATGCCTTAGCATCTTGAATGTCATGTACAACGGATTCAAAAACCCCAAATATGCCCCCTGTCCCTTGTTGGTGAACATGGTGATGGCAGGCAAATTAGGTGTAAAATCAGGGGAGGGTTTCTACGATTATTCTGAAAGTAGAAAGGCCGAAAAGGTCGCTTCCCAATTTGTTTGACTCCTTTGATGGCACAAATAACAAATAGGGTACGCCCCTTTGGCACAGGACCAGGAAGGCTCCCTTATAATCTAGTTACCTTAACATTACCATGGATTTAAACCAAGTGACCGTTCCATCGTTGGATTTGAAAAAATCCGTTCCTTTCTATCAGCGATTGGGATTACAGCTCATTGTGGATGCCCTCCCGCATTATGCCCGGTTTGAGTGCCCCAATGGAAATGCGACATTTTCAATCCATAAGACTGAAGACTTGCCCCAGGGTGGTGGTATATACGTCTATTTTGAATGTGATGGGCTGGATACCCTTGTGGACACCCTTGTCGCCAAGGGAGTGGAATTTGAGGAGATGCCCAACGACAAACCATGGCTATGGAGGGAAGCCCGTTTAAAGGACCCCGATGGAAACCAACTAATTTTGTACCATGGGGGCAAGAATAGGGTACACCCTCCTTGGCGGTTGACGGCAACGGATTCAAACAAACGGAAATGATACCAGAAAACCTTTCAAAAATTAAGGATACCCTGCCAGGGGAGGTTACCTTGGTAGCCGTTTCCAAAACCAAACCCCATACTGAAATTATGGAGGCCTATGATGCCGGCCATCGTATTTTTGGGGAAAACAAGGTGCAGGAAATGGTAGCCAAATGGGAAGCCTTGCCCAAGGACATCCAATGGCATATGATAGGGCACTTACAGCGTAACAAGGTAAAGTATATGGCCCCATTCGTGCATTTGGTACATGGGGTGGACAGCCTTCGATTGTTGAAGGAAATTGATAAGCAGGCAAAAAAGAACCACCGGCGCATTGACTGTCTGTTACAGGTCCATATCGCCCAGGAACAAACAAAATTTGGATTTGACGAGCGGGAGTTATTAACCGTGCTCCAAACCACGGAATTCCAGGAATTGTCACATGTGTCCGTAAAAGGACTTATGGGCATGGCCACTTTTACCCATGACACGGAACAGATACGACGTGAGTTCAAAACGCTCAAAACCACCTTTGAAAAGGTAAGGGAACAATTGCCCTATGTTGAAATCCTGTCCATGGGCATGAGCGGGGATTACCAAATCGCCATTGAGGAGGGAAGTACCATGGTACGAATAGGAAGTCGTATCTTTGGAAAACGAAATGATGTCTAGGGTGCATGTACGCGATACTGGATATAGAGACTACTGGTGGAAAATACAATGAAGAGGGCATTACTGAAATTGCCATACACGTATTTGACGGACATAAGGTTGTTGACCGATTTATCAGTTTGGTAAACCCGGAAAGGGAGATACAACCCTTTGTCGTGAACTTGACCGGTATCAATAATACCATGCTCCGGTCTGCACCTAAGTTCCATGAAGTGGCCAAGCGCATTGTACAGATTACCGAGAATACGGTACTGGTGGCCCACAACGCCCAATTTGATTATAGAATCCTTCGTACCGAATTCAAAAGATTGGGGTACGAATTTGAGCGAAAGACCCTCTGCACCGTTGATTTGGCCAAACACCTCCTACCCGATGCCGAATCGTACAGTCTTGGAAAACTGGTGCGCTCCCTAGGTATTCCCGTAAGCGATCGCCACCGGGCCAATGGGGATGCCCTAGCGACCTTGGGACTCTTTAAGATATTGTTGAACAAAGATTCCGGAAAAGAAATCATCAAGGGTACCGTACGGAATGAGTCTGAGGGGGAGCTTACCGAAAATCAGTTGCGCATTGTTGAAAAGCTCCCCAATGCCGTGGGGGTCTATTACATGCACAACAAGGATGGGGAGATTATTTATTTAGCTAAGAGCCAAGACCTGAAAAAACGGGTCAACCAACATTTTACCAACAATTCACCCGAAGGGAGAAAATTGCAAAAAGAAACCAAAAAGGTCACTTTTGAATTAACGGGGAACGGACTGGCCGCTGAATTGAAGGAATATTTTGAGACCCGCAGAAATAGACCCAAGTACCGGAACAAGACCCGTAAAAGACTTTTCTCGCACGGCCTCCTTGTTAGGTCCACTACACATGGATATCTAGGATTGTCCATTGAACCCGTTACGGGCGGCGGTGCATATGTCGCTACTTTCAACAGTGCCCAGGGCGGGGAGAACTTTATTGATAAAATAACCCAAGAGCATTCCCTATACCCCCAAATCAACTCCCTTTCCAAGGAAGAAGCACATCGTATTCCTGAAAATACGGATGAATATAATGAGAGGGTCCAAAAGGCCCTGGATAGCCATTCCGTATCCCAAAAGAACGTGGTGTTATTGGATAAGGGGCGTGACGTGGGAGAACACTGTGCGTTTTTGATTAAAGACGGTAAATTCAGGGGATTTGGCTATTGTGGATTGAACCATCAATTGAATAATATTCATATCTTGGAATCCATTATTGTCCCAATGGACGGCGATAGTAATGCCAAACATATCATAGAAACCTACCTGAGAAAGCGCAACGGCATAAAAAAAATGATGCTGATCCCATAATGGCCAACAACGAATCCCTTACCGGGTGGAGAAAAAAACTCCATGATATCATTTACGGAACGCACACCCCGTCAGGAAAGCTTTTTGATGTGTTGCTCCTTGGCCTTATCATTTACAGTATTATCATTGTAATGCTGGAAAGCGTTCCCTGGATAGATCGAAAATACCATAGCTTCCTGAATATTTCGGAATGGGTGGTCACCATTCTCTTTACCATTGAATACATTCTACGGGTCATATGCATACGCAGGCCCACTAAATATATCTTTAGCTTTTTCGGCGTGGTGGATTTTCTCTCCACCATCCCCAAATACCTATCCTTTTTCCTTGTAGGCTCCCAATACCTCACCGCCTTCAGGGCATTACGACTTCTTCGTGTGTTCCGAATCTTAAAATTGGTGCGGTTTGTGGGAGAGTCCAACAACTTGGTTCGGGCCTTAAGGGCCAGTCGTACCAAAATTTTTGTCTTTGTTTTTTTCGTATTGATCATCTCAGTGCTCTTGGGAACCCTTATGTATTTGATAGAAGGGCCTCAACACGGTTTCAACAGTATTCCCCATAGTGTGTATTGGACCATTGTAACCCTAACAACGGTAGGATACGGTGATATTTCCCCTGAGACCCCTTTGGGGCAGTTCATAGCCACCCTCATCATGATTATTGGATACGGCATCATTGCCGTACCCACGGGCATTGTCTCCGCCGAAT
>JBFOLQ010000407.1:0-2016 GCA_040830145.1 Flavobacteriaceae bacterium
GCCTCAAATTCCTCCATCCGCTTTGATGGGTCATTGGCCAAATCTGGATTCACATTGTAGTAATCCTTAACGGCATAGGGTGATCCAGCCCGACCTTTGACCACATCTGGATCATCATGGGAGATACCGTGGGCCCCATAGTCCCTGATGACTGCATGATGGGGAACCCCTGTATACCAGATATGGGTTACGCCCATATTCTTTATCTCCCTCAGGGCAGTGTCCGTAAAATCTGAAAACTTGCCAACGCCATTTTCCTCAATGGTGCCCCAAGGTGTGTTGTTGGTGTTGGTGTTGCCAAAAAGTCGGGTGAACACCTGATAGACTACTTTTTTGGTTTCTTTCCCCATTTGAGTTTGATTTTCCAGCCTATCATTTTCCTTGGGCACATCCTTACAGGCAACCCAAGGGAGCAATAGCACCGAAATGAATATAATACAATGCGTCCCTTTCACACGAATAAACTTATGCTAACTAATTGATTTATGACACAATACAAAATTAAAGTCCAAATCAAAAAAAACATAAGATATAAGACGTAAGACGCAGAACATGTCCATCTTCCATCCTCTATTTTCTATCTTCTTTTTTCTTGGTTCCTGACTCTTGGCTCTTGCTTCTCCATATCCATCCCCTTTTGTGACGGGTTCCCCTAAAATCAATTTGTGCGTAATGGAGGTTTCACATGGGCAAATTTAACATCTGAGAATCAGCAATATGAAAAATCACCGAAATACAATATCCGAAACATAGGTGAATACACCTGCCACCGATGGCAAGGCGGGCATAAACCATAAAATCGATTGATCCGACTTCCATTGGCCTTGTCCTCTACTTGCTTTCTTGCTGACCGTCAAAAACATAATGGCATTGACCCTATTTTAATCGGTCACCTCCACTATTTTTTGAGGTAGTAAAACCACTCGTTTTCCGTTGACCCGAATGCTCATTTCCTCCTTGCCCTCCAGGCCATAGCTTGAACCATCCTTGGTTACCGTCACAGTAATGATACGGTTCCTAAAATTGACCTTAAAGGAGTATGTTTCCCATTGTTTGGGGATACGGGGCGTAAATGAAAGCTTATCATTGACCATACGCATTCCCCCGAAGCCTTCAACAATACTCATCCACGTACCTGCCATGGAAGTGATGTGCAATCCCTCTTCCACTTCCTTGTTGTAATCATCCAAATCAAGTCGCGAGGTGCGAAGATAAAAGGCATAGGCCTGTTCCATACGGCCCAATTTGGCCGCTTGGATGCTGTGCACACAAGGGGATAGGGACGATTCATGGACGGTAAAGGGTTCATAAAAATCAAAATGGCGTTCAAGCTCCTCCAACGAAAAATGGTCCTCAAAAAAATAAAATCCCTGTAAGGTATCGGCCTGTTTTATATAAGGGGACCTAAGGATGCGGTCCCAACTCCATTTTTGGTTGATGGGCCGGTCAGAACGGTCCAAATCCACCACCTTTATCATCTCCTTGTCCAAAAAGCCATCTTGTTGCAGATATACCCCATGTTCTTCCGAATAAGGAAAATAAAGTCCACGGGCCACTTGATCCCATTGTTCCACCTCCTTTTGGGAAAGACGGGTATGTCCAGTAATACGGTCGTAATCATCGGGATATCCCTCCTTTACCATTTGTAATTGTTCCATGGCATATGTAATACACCATTGGGCCAAGTAATTGGTGTACCAATTGTTGTCCACATTGTTCTCGTACTCGTTGGGGCCCGTGACCCCTAGAATTACATATTTTTCCTTATGTCCTGAATAGGTAGCCCTTTGATGCCAGAAACGGGCAATTCCAATCAAGACCTCCAATCCCATTTCAGGAATATAACTGTAGTCCCCCGTATATCTGGTATAATTGTAAATGGCAAAGGCAATGGCCCCATTTCGGTGGATTTCCTCAAAGGTGATCTCCCATTCATTATGACATTCCTCCCCGTTCATGGTCACCATGGGATAGAGGGCCGCCCCATTTGAAAAACCGAGTTTCTCGGCATTTTCA
>JBFOLQ010000408.1:0-8857 GCA_040830145.1 Flavobacteriaceae bacterium
AGTTCAACGATTCCTTGAAACATGACAGAAAAGGTGTGTTGAGCATGGCCAATCCAGGTCCTCCCAATACCAATGGCAGTCAGTTTTTCATTACCCATAAAGAGACACCATGGCTTGATGGGCGCCATACCATATTTGGAGAGGTTGTACAGGGAATGGACGTCTTGGACAGCATCGCCAGTGTGCCCGTTTCAAAGGATCCCATGACCAAGGATAGGCCGTTGGAGGATGTGAGTATGAAGACCGTTGTCATTATCCGAAACGGAAAGGAAGCCAAGGCTTTTGATGCAGTACAGGTAATGACAGACTTTTTCGCTGAGGAAGAAGCCCGTGAAAAAGCCATGGAGGCCGTAAAATTGGGGGCAGCTGCCGAATTTCAAGAACAAGCGGCCAAAGCCGAGGAGCTTCCCAGTGGACTGAAGGTCCTGAACATTACGGAAGGAAATGGGGAAAAACCAAAAATTGGGCAAAAGGTCATGGTCCACTATGTGGGGTATCTGATGGACGGAACCCTCATTGATACCAGTCGGCCTGAAGTGGCAGAAAAATACGGACGCCTAAATGAACTTACCCAGATGCACCGGGGAAAACTGGAGGCCTCAAAGATGGATTACAGTATGGACTCGGCCCTTATAGCAGGGTTCAAGGAGGGCATGCTCCGCATGAAGGTAGGTGACCAGGTTCGCCTGTTCATCCCTCCCCACCTAGGTTGGGGTGCCCAGGGAGGAGGGCCCATTCCCCCCAATGCCCATGTTGTTTTTGACATAGAGATCTTGGAGATCACCCAATAATCCGAAAACAATTCCAATAGTATAACCGCCCGCTGACGTGGGCGGTTTTTTTATGCCATATTCCCTTTCCATTCCCAGAATTAATGAAGTACTTTTGGAACCATGGGAAACAAGTTCAAAAATGTGATGGCCCTTTCCCTTCTACCACAAATCGTTCTGATAAAATGGTTGGGGTCACATCCTGATTGGGTAGAGCACTATTACAGTACTGGATTCTACCCATGGTTTTCACGATTGTTTAGAAGCCTGTTGGGGTGGATTCCCTTTTCCATTGGTGATATTATATACGTGACCCTTATTATGTTGGGAATTCGTTATATCTATACGCGCAGGCGGCGTATCAGGTCTGCCCCCCTTTTGTTTTTACGGGATGTGGCCATGGTCCTTTCCATTGCCTATCTCACGTTTCACCTGTCGTGGGGCATGAACTATTACCGCCTGCCTTTGGCCCAAAAACTGGGTATTGGCCAAGAGTATTCAAAGCAAGACCTATTGGACCTTACCCATTCCCTCATTGAACACACCAATGGACTGCAATACACCATTACGGGCGATACCGTGTCCAAGGTACACATTGACCTGTCACAACCAGAGCTCTTTGACCAGGTGGTACGGGATTACCAATCATTGGGGAAACGGATTCCCATCCTCAATTATGAAAAAAGGAGCGTAAAAACCTCCTTGATCAGTACGCTACTCACCTATATGGGGTATGCGGGTTACCTAAATCCCTTTACACACGAGGCACAGGTAAACGCACTTTTGCCACATTTTAGGTTTCCCGTAGTGGTGGGGCATGAAATTGGCCATCAACTGGGATATGCCGCTGAAAGGGAAGCCAATATGATCGGATACTTGGTCACCCAAGGCAGTGGAAACCCCCAATTACAGTATGCGGCCAGTGCCTACGCCCTAGGGTATTGTTTGGTGGATATCAGGGGATATGACCCCTCCTTGTTCAATTCCCTTTATGCGAAGGTGAACAAGGGGGTGCAACGTAATTATGGGGAAATGGACCGTTTTTGGTCCTCTTATGAAAATCCCATGGAACCCCTTTTCAAAAGTCTGTACAGCAATTTTTTAAAGGCCAATGACCAAGCAGATGGCATATTGGGGTACAATGCCGTAGTGGGCCTCTTGGTGAACTACCATAAAAAGTATCCTCCCAAGGATGTTAAAAAAATGTGAACACCCTTTTTCTTCAGGGCTTTTCCCTTACATTTAAGAACTAATCACCTATTCATGAGAAAGCTTTTTTTGGCCCTTGCCCTACTGTGCAGTTGGGCAGTGCCTTATGCACAGGAGTAC
The DNA here is from genome assembly GCA_040830145.1 of Flavobacteriaceae bacterium. GTDB lineage: Bacteria > Bacteroidota > Bacteroidia > Flavobacteriales > Flavobacteriaceae > JBFOLQ01. Next base: position 2,100 of record JBFOLQ010000408.1, read on the forward strand.
TTCCCGGACAACTCGGCCGTCAAGACCAACAATACCAACTATACGGCCTTTACCAATGCCAAAATTCACGTGGGGCCCTCCCAAGTAATTGACAAGGGTACCTTATTAATCCAAAACGGTAAAGTGGTCCAGGTAGGCAAATCAATACCATTGCCCAAGAATACCGTTGTGGTGGACGTAAGTGGCAAATACATCTATCCTTCCTTTATAGATGCCTATTCCAACTTTGGGGTGGCCAAACCCAAAAGGGCCGAAGGCAGTGGGCGTTCCCCACAATATGAACCTACCCGTGATGGATTTTATTGGAACGACCACGTGATGCCCGAAAACAAGGCCATTGATCAATTTAAGTACGATGATAAAAAGGCAGAAGCCCTACGAAAGGCAGGATTTGGAGTGGTCAATTCCCATATCCAGGATGGTATAGTGAGAGGTACGGGGGTATTAGTGGCCCTAAATGGGGATGGAAATGATGCCGACCGTATCCTGGATGACCGATCGGCCCAGTACCTGTCCTTTTCCAAAAGTGTGACCTCCCGACAATCGTACCCTACATCCCTTATGGGAGCCATGGCATTGTTGCGACAACTCTATACCGATGCCGATTGGTATCAAAAAGGTCATGTCCCCACAAAAGACCGTTCCTTGGAAGCCTTAATTGCCAACCGCGGGGAGGTACAGATCTTTATGGCCGGTGATAAAAACAATATGCTAAGGGCCGATGGCATTGCGGATCAGTTCAACTTGCAATATGTCCTTGTAGGGGGAGGCGACGAATACCAGCGAATTGCAGATATAAAAGCGGCCAATGCCCCTTTGATCATTCCCATCAATTTTCCCAAGGCGTATGATGTCTCAGACCCCCATCAGGCGGATTATGTATCCTTGAAGGACATGCGCCATTGGAACTTAGCTCCCACCAATCCCAAGGTACTGGCAGAAAATGGGGTTCCCTTTGCCATGACCTTACATCAGCTCAAAAAACCGGGGGATCTTATGGGAAAACTCCAAAAGGCCCTAAAATATGGCCTCCCAAAGGAAAAGGCTTTGGAAGCCCTGACCACGGCACCTGCCAAAATATTGGGTAAGTCCGCTACCCTGGGTAGTCTGGAGAAAGGTAAGTGGGCCAATTTCCTGATTACCTCAGGGGATATTTTTGCCGAAGGGACCATCCTTTATGAAAACTGGGTCCAGGGAATCAAAAATTCAATCAATCCCATGGACACCAAGGATATTAGGGGTGCGTATGACCTGATGGTGGATGGCACCACCTATTCCCTTAAATTGGCTGGAGAGGCTGCCAAACCCAAAGCTACCTTACAACAGGACACCCTCACCCTAAAATCAAAATTCTCCTATAAGGACCAATGGATCAATCTGTCCTTTGCCACGGGTGGGGGCAAGAAGAACTACCGCCTCTCAGGCTTGGTCGCCGATGGAAGCCAAAACATTTCGGGAAGGGCCCTACTCCCCAATGGGAATGCCTCGCGATTTTCCCTGAACAAAAAATCGGACCACGAGGACCCAAAGGAAGCGGAAAAAAAAGAAGCGAAAAAAATGCCAACCTTGGTATCCATGCCCTATCCCCTAAATGGATATGGCACCAATGGTATGCCCAAATCAGAAACACTCTTGTTCCGAAATGCCACCGTATGGACAGGGGAGGCTGATGGCATTCTTCAAAATACCGATGTGTTGGTCAGGGACGGTAAAATTGCAAAAGTGGGGAAAGACCTCAATGCCGGGCGTGCCACGGTGATTGATGCCACCAACAAGCATTTGACCGCGGGCATCTTTGATGAACACAGCCATATTGCACTTAAAAGCGTCAATGAAGCGGGACACAATTCCACCGCTGAGGTTACCATGGAAGATGTAGTGGACGCCGAGGACGTTGATATTTACCGCAATCTGGCGGGAGGCGTCACTTCCATGCAATTATTGCACGGTTCGGCCAACCCCATAGGAGGGCGGTCGGCCATCATTAAACTGAAATGGGGCGGTACGGCCCAAGACCTTATTTATGATGATTCCCCCAAGTTCATCAAATTCGCCTTGGGTGAAAATGTAAAACAAAGCAATTGGCAAAGCTTTAGCCGATTCCCCCAAACGCGAATGGGCGTGGAACAGGTCTTCATCGACTACTTTCAACGAGCCAAGGAATATGGGGCCAAAAAGAACAGTGGGCAGGCATACCGGTACGACCAGGAAATGGAAGTCCTCTGGGAAATACTCAATGGCGAGCGGTTTATCACCTGCCATAGTTATGTTCAAAGTGAAATCAATATGTTGATGAAGGTGGCCGAAAAATTTGGGTTCAGGGTCAACACCTTTACGCATATCCTGGAAGGGTACAAAGTGGCCGATAAGATGGCAGCACACGGTGTGGGAGGCTCTACCTTTAGTGACTGGTGGGCCTATAAATATGAGGTGAACGATGCCATCCCCTATAATGCCGCCATTATGCAAAGCCAGGGAGTCACCGTGGCCATCAACAGTGACGATGCCGAAATGTCACGCCGCTTGAACCAGGAGGCGGCCAAGGCCGTGAAGTACGGTGGGGTGTCTGAGGAGGAAGCCTGGAAAATGGTCACCCTCAATCCTGCGAAGCTTCTGCATTTGGACCATCGCGTGGGCAGTATCAAGGAAGGTAAGGATGCCGACCTTGTGCTCTGGTCCCACCACCCCCTATCAGTCTACGCCAAGGCCGAAAAAACCTTGATAGAGGGTGCGGTATTCTTTGACCTGGAAAAGGACAAAACACAGCGGGAGGCCATTAAAAAGGAACGAAGCCAACTAATTGACCTTATGCTGGCGGAAAAGGCCGGAGGCGGTAAGACCCAAGCACCCAAACAGCGTAAAAAAGAACATTTGCACTGTGATTCGCTATAAGGGAGATACCATGGATAGTAAAGGAGTTTTATTTCATGTAAGTAAACGGTGTAGAAATTAATTATGAAACCATCCATGATTCTTTTTATACCCTGCATGCTTCTGCTGGCATTGAATATAAATGCCCAATCCAGACAGGACTCCTTAGAAATTAGGCAAGCTGCATTAGATTATATTCAGTCACAGCATAATGCAGCACCTGAACAATTTGAACGTTCCGCCCATCCGAGAATGGTGAAAAGAACTTTTTGGACAAATAAAAAAAGTGGAAAAGAGTATTTGAGGGAAACTTTTACTGATGCCATGATTTTATTGGCCGAAACTTACAATCAAGAGGGTAACAGATTTCCTGAAAATCCAAGAAAGGAAGTCGTTATACTTGATATTTACGACAAAACGGCCTCTGTAAAGCTCATAGCTGATGAATGGATTGATTATATGCATATAGTAAAACTAAATGGCAAGTGGCAAATAATAAATGTATTATGGCAGTTCAATGATTCCGAAAGACATTGAATACAGTGTATTTATGTTATGCAATTGCCCCATTACGTAGGGGAAGTATCAAATCATTCCTTAATTGACCACTGGATAAAAACACATGATGAACCTAATACTATCTCAAATGAAACATTCATTCCGTCTATTCCTATGCATCATGGCCAGTTGGGCCACGGCCATGGCACAACAAACTCCGGCCGACGCCCAAACGGAGGCCAGCAGCATCGTAGGGGCCACGGCCCAGATAGGGGATGGCACTGTTGTGGAAAACGCCACCCTCGTCTTTGAAAATGGGAAGATTACCGCTTTGGGAGGGACTGATACGGCCACAAAGGGAACCGTCATTGATGCCGCCGGCAAACACCTCTATCCTGGATTCATAGCACCCGTTAAATCGTTGGGGCTCGTGGAAATCGATGCCGTACGCCCTACCCATGATGAGGATGAGATTGGGGAACTACTCCCCCATATCCGTAGCCTTATCGCCTATAATGCGGAATCCAAGGTAGTGGAAAGCATGCGGCCCAACGGCATCCTATTGGGACAGATAACCCCGGAGGGAGGTACTATTTCCGGGACATCCTCCATTGTGCAGTTTGATGCCTGGAACTGGGAAGATGCGGTTGTAAAGGCCGACGATGGCATTCACCTGCATTGGCCCAGGTCCTTCCGCAGGGGACGCTGGTGGATGGGCGAAGAGCCCGGCTTTCACCCCAATAAGGACTATCAAAAGGAAATGGGTAAGATTACCACATTCCTATCAAATGCCAAGGCCTATGCCGGTGGTGGATCAAAGACCCAACACTTTCACTACGCGGCCATGGAAGGACTGTTTTCAGGCAAGCAACGGTTATACGTGTACACCCAGGGCGAAAAGGAAATTACAGATGCCATCACCACCCTTAAAAAGCAGGGGGTACAACATGTGGTCTTGGTGGGGGGATACCATGCCCACAGGGTAACAGACCTCTTAAAGCAACACCAAGTGCCCGTCCTTGTCAATCAGACCCACGGACTGCCCTTTTTTGAGGATGACGATTATGACCTAAACTACAAACTGCCCAAATTACTTACCGATGCGGGCATCTTGACCGGACTCCAGAATACCGGAATGTCGAACTTCCAGACGCGCAACCTCCCATTTTATGCCGGACAGCTGGTGGGACAGGGAATGGATAAGGAGAAAGCGCTGCAGCTCATTACGGGCAACACAGCCCAGATTTTGGGCATCGCTGACCATTATGGTACCTTGGCGGTGGGCAAAAGTGCCACCCTCTTTATTTCTGTGGGGGACGCCCTGGACATGCGGGGCAACCAATTGACCCATGCCTTTATTGATGGGAGGCAGATTTCCCTTGATACCCATCAGACCCAGCTCTGGAAACGGTATATGGGGAAGTACGAAGGGAAATAACCCCAGAAAGGTCCATTTGGTACATGGAGGTACCATTGCTCCGTTTTTTGCCCTTTACTACTTGTGAACGCTCTTGCGATTGTTCATGACCGGCGGTTTTCCGACCTGCTCCCCACGGAAGCATTTTAACATGTATTTTCCTTGTTATGGGATAAAAAAATCATGTGTATCTCTGAAAAAATATACATTTTCACCCATTATTTGCGTTACTAGTGTTGGGCAAAGCCCAATTAAGATAACAATATTTAGTCTGTGACATCCCCATTCAAGACATTGAAACCTGCCCATATCCTTTGCTTTTTTGTATTGATTTCATGGATTTGTTCCTGTGGGAACGACGATATGGGGAATTCCAATGTGCCCATTGAAGAACCGTCATCGGATCCTCCCAATATATTACTGATCATTGCTGATGACATGGGGTTGGATGCGAGTCCCGGTTACACAATCGGGAGTATAAAACCTCATATGCCCAATCTACAGGACATTATTGACTCCGGTATTACGTTCAATAATGTTTGGTCCTATCCGACCTGTACACCGACCAGGGCCAGTATCCTTACTGGGAAATATGGGTTTAGGACCAACGTGACCAAAGTGGGGGATGAATTATCCACTTCGGAAACCTCCATTCAGAAGTTTTTGGATGAACACACGGCCAACACGTATAGCCATGCCGTAATAGGAAAGTGGCATTTGTCAAGTGACCCGGGGCATCCAACAAACTTAGGGGTTGGCCATTATGCCGGAATCATGGGTGGGGGTGTCCCTTCGTATTCAAATTGGCCCCTAACGGAAAACAATGTATCCAGCACATCCACGGAATATGCCACTACCAAGCTCACGGATCTGGCAATGGAATGGATGGGCAACCAAACAAAACCATGGTTTTTATGGTTGGCCTACAATGCTGCGCATACACCGTTCCACCTACCCCCTGAAAATTTGCATCACCAAGGGGCATTGCCTACTGATGAAGCCAGTATCAATGCCAATCCCATACCCTATTACATGGCAATGTTGGAGGCCATGGACAGTGAAATGGGTAGGCTCTTACGCGCAATGGACCCAGATGAAAGGGACAATACCATCATTATATTCATTGGTGATAATGGAAGTCCCAACCAAGTGGCACAGGAATATAACGACCGAAGGGTAAAGGGGTCCATATACCAGGGGGGCATCAATATTCCCATGATCATTTCAGGAAAAGGTGTGGAACGCCAAAATGAAAAGGAAGACGCGCTGATCAGTACAACCGACCTATTCGCGACCATTGCCGATTTGGGAGGTGCCGGAACTACAGAAATAAACGACAGCAAAAGCTTTAAAAGGTTGCTGACGGATTCAAATATACATCTGAGGGAATACGTGTACTCGGAAATGGGGTTGGACTCCGGAGGCACTGATTATGCCATTCGCAATGCAACGCACAAGTACATTGTCTTTGGGGATGGGACGGAAGCACTATACAATTTGAGCGAAAATCCCTTGGAAAGGCCCAATCTACTAAGTGAAAACCAACTTCCGTTGAGCACGGCCGATAGTGCCATCAAGGACGAACTGATACGGGAACTGATGAAGATAAGACAATGAAGTAATGTCGCCCCAAGTGTTGGGAAGCCCCATTACGTATACGGTAGAAAGGGGTACAAAGCACCAGCTCTTAGGCCCATTTAAAAAAGTTCACCGCCCTATGGATAATCATAAAAAATCAAGCGAATGAAACATCTGCCCAAAATGCCACTGTTTGCCACCATCATGGCCATCGTTTTTAGCTGTTCCGGTGATGATACTGAAACCAAAATGGAAGCGTCTGATGCGGAATACAATATATCAGGGGTCCTACAACTATTTGAAGGCACTGGATTGTCATACTAAGTCAATGGTACTACGGTAACGTTCAACACCCAGGACCAACCAAATCATCACAGTCCCTATTGGCCCACGG
>JBFOLQ010000409.1:0-2815 GCA_040830145.1 Flavobacteriaceae bacterium
CCTAACAGTATGCGGGCGGCCCTTGAAAACCTCCATGAGCTGGAGGGCACTGGCAAAGTGGTAATTTTGGGTGATATGTTTGAATTGGGGAACAGTGCCGAAAAGGAGCACCAAATCATTGCCGATTTGGCCTCTTCCCTAGATGTTGGAACTGTTTTCCTTATTGGGAACCATTTCCATACGGTCAAGGCCCACCATAACAGGTTCAGGACCTTTGAAGACTTCAAAAACTATTTTAAGGGCCATCGGCTCCCTGAAAAAAGTACCCTTTTGATCAAGGGCTCGCGGGGCATGGCCTTGGAGCGAATACTGAAGATACTATAAAGTGGAGTATACTGGATTCGAACCAGTGACCTCTGCCCTGTCAAGGCAGCGCTCTAAACCAACTGAGCTAATACTCCGGTTAGGGAGGCGCAATATCGGAAAAGTTTCCAAATTATCACAAGTGTTGTCCCCTTGTATTCTGAAAATCCATGAAGTAGTACATTCCCCAATCATAAAAGAAAGGTTGTACCGATAGGCACACGCCCATCCTAAAAACGACGCATATGCCGGAAACAGGGATGTCAAGGGCATATGCAATGCTTGCGAAAAGGCTATGCGTTCAGTGCTCTTTTAAGATATCAAAGCAACCTTTTCATAGAATGGCAGACTACCAAGAAGCGGTCCCAATCCAATAACGACCTTACTTTTCATAGGGGTCAATTGTCATAACATTTGATACAAGTTCCCAATAGGATGGGAAAATCTTTATATTAGTATCGCTTCCAAAGGAGAAGCAACCAAATGACCAATATCCTTGATGTAATCCACCACTATGTCAATACCTCTTTTTATTGTCCGCTGCCTTCCCAAGATGTATAGCTTGATTCCTTTGTTCCTCTGTATGGGATTTTTGGGATTTTCCCAAGGGGAGCCCAACATTACCGCCAATTTTGGGGATATCCCCCTTAAGGATGCCCTATTGGTACTCGAGGAACAATCGGGTTACCAGTTCTATTTTTTGGACCCTTGGGTGGATGACACGACGGTTTCCACCCAAATCGCGAACAAGTCTTTGAGCGATGCGTTGGCCGCCCTATTGGGGGAAACAAACCTCAATTTCCATATGCTACCAGAAGAAAAAAGGGTCATTTTAGTGGAGAATACCAGTATCTATGACCAGCTTCCCACTGATTTTTTTGGGAAACGGGAAGAAAAGACCACGGCCGGAATTGAAGGACGGCCACAGGATATGGCCGTGGCCCCTGTTTTCTTTAATGATAATGTACGCACTGCCAAAAAGGGACGACGTGTGTTCAATGTGGGGAAGACGGACGCTGCGGACCCCCGTACCTCCTTTCTACTGAGGGGCACGGCCTACAACCGTTCCAATGGGGAGGTCATCCCTGATCTGGCCATCCGCCCCAAAGGGACCAATCGGGTGTCCGTAACGGACCAAGCCGGCCGATACAGCATTGAACTCCCCAAGGGGTACAATGTCCTTTCCCTGACCGCTATGGGCATAGAAAACACCGAATACGAGGTGGTCCTCTACAACAATGGCAGCCTGGACCTCCATCTGGATGAAGGGGTTGAAAGATTGAACGAAGTGGTCGTGGAGGCCGATGCGGCCCAGAATGTGGAGACCGCCGTAACGGGCAATGAAAATATCTCCTCGGAAGGCTCAAAGAACATCCCCCTGGTATTGGGGGAACGCGACGTGCTACAGGTGGCCAAGACCCTCCCTGGGATTACCTCCGCCGGAGAAGGGGCCTCGGGATTCAATGTAAGGGGTGGAAAAACAGACCAGAACCTTATTTTGTTAGATCATGCCACCCTTTACAACCCCACCCATTTTTTTGGCATTTTCCAGGCCTTGAACCCCTTTACCACGGATAAGGTGGATATCTATAAGGGCCATGTGCCCGTTGAATATGGGGGCAGGCTTTCCTCGGTCTTTGATATCCACACCAAAAAGGCCCCCAGTGACGCCCTATCAGGGGAAGGGTCCGTAGGTCCCGTGACCGCGAACCTGGCCCTTGGCATCCCCGTCAAAAAAGACACTTCCTCCCTTATCATAGGAGGTCGTGCCGCATATGCCAATTGGATCTTGCGTTCCCTGGATGAGGAATCGCTCAACAATAGTGAGGCCAGTTTTTACGATGGCATTGTCAAATACCACACCCAACCCAATGAAAATAACGAGCTAAAGGCCACCGGATATTTCAGCGGGGACCGGTTCAGTATTACATCTGATTCCATTTATAAATACAGTAATGCCCTTGCCTCTGTCCTATGGAACAGAAAGATTGACGACCGTACCAATAGCACCTTGTTCTTGGGAAATAGTGACTATCGGTTTGGGATTGACTTTGATGGCCCCACCAACACCGATTTTGACCTGAGGTATGGCATTAACCAAACACAGTTCTCTTACTACCAAAGCAAAAAAGCCACCCAAAAACACACCCTTACCTATGGGATTTCAGCCAATTACTATGCGGTGAACCCAGGAAACCAGGACCCCGCGGGCCCAGAATCGGATATTGTTCCCATACAAGTGGAGCGGGAGCATGGCTTTGAGGGAGTACTGTTCATTGGAGACCAATACGAACCGTCTGACAAATGGCTTTTTGATGTGGGCCTTCGGTATGCCTTTTTTGCTGCCTTGGGTGATGGGGACCAGCGGGTCTATGCCCCGGGCCAGCCAAAGAATGAGTCCACCGTTACGGACGTCATCACCTATGGAAAAAATGAGGTCATCAAAACCTATGGAGGGCCCGAAGTACGGGTGGCCGCACGGTATAAGATTGATGATGACCTATCCCTTAAG
>JBFOLQ010000410.1:0-5262 GCA_040830145.1 Flavobacteriaceae bacterium
CACCCTGTTACTGGGTGCAGTCTATTTTGCCTTTCAGATTTACTGCGATTTCAGCGGGTATTCAGATATAGCCATAGGGACTTCCAAGCTGTTTGGGTTTGAGCTAATGTCAAATTTTAAATTTCCATACTTTTCTAGGAATATTGGTGAATTCTGGAGGCGATGGCACATATCGCTTTCAACATGGTTTAGGGACTATCTCTACATTCCCTTGGGAGGCTCCAAGGAAGGAAAGTGGAAATCACTCAGGAACATTTTTATCATTTTCATTGTCAGTGGGTTTTGGCATGGGGCCAATTGGACCTTTATTGTTTGGGGCTTGATCCATGCCTTACTGTATGTCCCTTCATTTTTGTCAAGTACCAATAGAAAGTACCTAAGCTCTGTAGTGGCCGAGGATTCTTGGTTTCCTTCCTTGAGGGAATTGGGGCAGATGGGATTGAATTTTCTCTTCGTAACCATAGCGTGGGTATTCTTTAGAAGTGAAAACATTACGGAATCATTTGGGTACTTGTACCATATGATTGTTGACTTTTCCCTTAAGATACCCCATAAGGAGTACCTTCTTTTATTGGTGCTCCCCCTCTTGATACTTGAATGGGTGTTCAGAAAGGATGAGCGATTGACCAAGGCAAATAAGGTACTATGGTGGATACTCACCGTGGTGTTCTTAATTCTGATTGTCCAGAATTTTGGGGTGCAAAAATCATTTATTTATTTCCAGTTTTGAAACAGTTTGCAAAACACATAGCGCTATATTACTTGCTTCCGTTAGGTTTGGTGTTTGCATTTTATGGTACCCGAATGTCCCTGCCATTGAATAATGCGGAGGAGGTCTATACCCTTGTCTCCACGGTGGAGGATGTCAGTATCAATACCAATACCCTTCTCTTGGGGGATTCCGTCTGTAGGCAGCTCTTTGGGGATAAAAAGGACGAGGATATCCATTGTCTTTGTGAGAACCAAGCGTATGAGATACCGGGAAATTATTTGTTGCTCAAGACTTTGTTGAACCGAAAGGCCCATTTCAAGAATTTGGTACTAATGGTCAACCCCAGGACATTGGCTGCATCCCTGAACCAGAAATATACCTACAACTATTTTGTGAAACCTTTTCGGGAGCATTTGGATGGGCTTGATGAAGTGGAGCAGCGATATATCAATGGCACCTTCCCGAAAAAAGGATTTTTGGAGTATCACTTTTCGAGCTTTGACCTACCACAGGCCTATGATATCTTTAGGCCTGAACACATGGATTCATGGAAAATATCTGAGGTTAATTTAAAGTATATCCAGAAGATGGATTCCCTTTGCAGGAGCAATGGTATTGGTTTTAGAATGGTGGCTCCCCCCCTTCCGTCCAACAATAAAACCTATGTTGAAGAATTTCCCATGACCCAAAGGAAGGATATGGCCCCATACTTTGATTCCATTATATATTATGACCCAAAGTATACGAAGGATGGACTTCACCATGTAAATCCAAGGGCCTTTGTCAAAGAACGAAAAAGGGAATTGGACCTCCTGATAGGGGGATCAACCAAGTAGGGAAATAAGATAGTAAATGGCGAAGGCCATCATACAAATAAGACCTATGTAGGCCAAGGCAATGAGATATGTGGGAGGCCTATGGGTTTTTGGAAAATTGGGGGAAAGCACACATCTTAGGTTTAAATACCCAATAATAGGTGCCAGGACAAATGACAGAATGGTTGCCATTTCCAGGGTTTTGACCATTCCCGCCGAAGAAAAATAAAACAGGACGAACCCACCTATGGCGGTTACCGGAAGTACAATGCCATACCACTTCTTCAAAAAGCCCAGCTGCTCTTCATTTTTGGAGGGAGTATCAAAGACCATGACTCGTAGACCCCGGACAAAACTCCTGGGAAAAGCATCCAAAATGGACAACAGTGTACCGTAAATAGTGGTAAATGCAGCTATGGCAATTATATAGTATGACCATTGTCCCAGGTTGGAGGTAAACACAGCGATAAGTTTTTTTGAGAAAACCATGGCCGAACCTTCCAATAGTTCTCCACTGCCATAGACCGTAAAGGCTCCTATGATTAAGAACATCAAGGCCAATACCGTGGTAAAGACGTATCCCAATCTAAAATCAAAAAGGGTTTCCCTTAATGTTGGGTGATACCCCGATTGCCGTATTTTAACTTCGGTCCAGATGCTGTTCATTGTGGAAGCTTCCATCCCTGCCGGCATCCACCCCAACAAGCTGATCAATAAGGTAAGACCTGCCCCTTCCCATATGGAAGGTGGCTGAAAGTCTTTTATGGGGGGCACGGGCCCTTTGTTCCATACGGCCATAAAGGCAATTGCTACGGTAAACACCAGGACAATGGCAATAATCTTTATTATAACGTCCAATCCCATAAATCCCCCGATGAGCAAAAGAATGGTGGTAATCAACAAAATGATGCCACTTAACCAGGGAACAGGGATTGAAATCTTTGTAAACGAGGCCAAGAGACCCGCACTTAGGGCACTTATGGCCCCAGTCACAGCGAACATACTGATGAATATAACCAGCATAAAGAGCCAAATGGCCCATTTCCCTTGGTCCTTATATCCCTTTAGAAGACTATATCCGGTGGCATTGGCAAACCTAGGCCCAAATTCATAGAGCGGGTATTTCAAAATCAGGGCCAATAGTATGATCCCTAGGAACAATATGCCATGGTGCGCTCCGGCCCGTGTTGACAATACCAAGTGGGAAGTACCTATGGCCGTACTGGCGAATATGAGCCCAGGGCCTATCGCTTTTAGGTTTTGCACCACCTTTTTAGTGTTTTTTACCAAAGCGTCACTTATTATGGTAGTCGTAGCTTATGGGGGGAGCGGCTAGGAGTTCCCGTGTTTCTTCCTTAATTTTCAAATGAAGGGGATGTTCTTGGTAGAGGCGATATGAGGTACTGTCCTTAAACAGCATTGATACTACCAAATTGTATTCTCCGAATGCCCTGGGGTCTCCCAAATCCCTAAAGCTTCCCACAGAAAGTGCTTCTACTTCCCCAATACCCTTGAGCCTTTTTAACTGGGTTGCCAAGGTCTGGGCACTGACTTCGTTCCTTGTTTTAAAAAAGACCAAATGCACAAGATGGGATACTTCTCCCGAATGCTTGGAGACCATCAGTGTTTTGAGACTGTCCACTTGGGCCTTGAGTCGTGCATTTTCATGTGCAGTTGGCCGGTCTGTACAACTTAGGGCGCTACATAGTAACACGATTGATAGGGATACTGCCACTTGGTACTTCATGGTTTTAGGGATGTTGGGTCCAATATACTATTTTATATGGGGTATTTTGGAATGATAAAATGGGAGGTCCCCTTGAAAATCCGGTGGGATTACAGCCGGTTAGGCCTACCCTTGTGTTTTTATGGATGGCCGGTTCCATCCATCGCAATAAATTTGAGACCTTTGTGTCATTGATAATGGAATAAGATATTAACTATGGGACCCATTTCAGGTAGAATGGTTTTGACACTCATTATAGGTGGGACATTGCTCATGCCCATGAACATTCTCAATACGTGTGACAGTAGCAAAAGGGTATTTGAAAAGACCAGTACGGACAATTCACAGGAAAATGGTGATGGGGAAGTTGGGTATCAGGCGGAAGTGCCAAACCCTGACACACCATGTGCCATGTATGAAGGCCGGGCCGGGGATACGGGATTAAAGGTGTGGTGTTGGGACACCATGGAAATACCTGCCTTTTCAAAAGCCTATGGAGTGAAACTGGGTGAAAAAGGAGGTATTAGAATTGATTCAGAGTGTTATGAAGAACAGGTATTCATTGTTGGGGACAGATTGCGGTTTCGCGTAAACCCTACGGAGCCCAAAATAGGGGATTGGTGTAATAGGCCTTTTCACATGAGGGCAGAGGTACGAACCGTCCCTTGGAATATTCGCCATGAAAAAGGGACTGAGGAATGGTTTGGGTGGCGCTATACCCTAGGGGATGATTACAAAATAGACCAAGAAAATGAATGGCTTTTCTTTCAAGTGCATCCTGGGGTAACGGGATTATCGCCCCAAGTTGAGCTCATGGTAATCAATACGCATCAATACCAAGGTGGAAACGCAGGGGAAATTTATGTGGTGAACAAGGGAAATTATCCAGATAACCATGCTACGGGAATAGTGCCAAAAGCAGGGGAGTCACTTGATATTGTGGTACACGCCATTTGGGGGGATGCGGCCAATGGTTTATTACAAGTGTGGATCAATGATGAAAAGGTCTATGACAAACAGGTCGCGACCGTCTACGCGGATTACCCCTGGGGTGGTAATGCAAAATGGGGTATTTATAAGTGGCCTTGGTTGAAGGAAAATAGGGTGCAAAAGTCGTTGGACCAAAATATTACACACCTAGAGACCTTTATGGGACCTTTGCGCATTCTCACGCGAAGACCAGGGGATAAGGAGTATGGGAAAGATGCGTATTCCCTCGTGGCCCCTAGATGATGTTGGGGATTCTGTTTTCTCTCCCTATTTAATGGGTAATTTTTAGGTTAAAATGGTATTATACGATGCTTACTTCAAATTCTCTGTGCAACGCTGAGAAATACAGAGGTTCGCCAAAATCCAACCTTTGATTGTCATTGCGCAATGAAACCTCATGAGAGTGCGGAGCAATTTCAGGGGAACCCGTCACAGAAGGGAATAAATGGGGGGAGCTATAGAAAAGATCCAAGAACCAAGACATCGGGCAAAGGTAAAAGTCTGATATCTTAAGTCTTCAATGGAGGCTTCTTCCAGTTGAGGGCCAGGATATTGGTAAAAATATAGGAGAGGAACACGAAAATACCGGGAACCATCATGACAAAGTACCGGGCCTTTCCTCCCATGAGAATCATACCTCCCCCATAGATAAAAACAAAGACGAGGGCACCCTTTATTTCAAATGGAATGGTACGTCTTGCCAAAAAAGCGGGAAAAAGCACCAATAAAAAGAGTACAACAATGAACATGTTGGGAATGAGGTACCCATAGGCATTCATGTTTTGGTATCTGTATGAAATAGGATAGTTGAACAAAAACCGCCCCACGTTAGAAAACGTATTCTTCATATATTTTGTGGGATACTTTTTCATATTTTCTATGGCCACGGCCTTAAAGGCACTATCCCTTTCCATATGTGTCATGGATTCAAACTCCTTATAAATGGCCCCGTGATTGGCGGATAAGGCCATTAATTCATTCTTGTGTGTCCCGGGGTGTTCATCTAACTGCCCGTGGTC
>JBFOLQ010000411.1:0-3017 GCA_040830145.1 Flavobacteriaceae bacterium
CATTGGAATAATATGTGAGGTTTAAGCTGAGGCGATCATCGAAGAAGCCGAGGTCAGCACCAAGTTCGTATTCGGTTTTGATTTCTGGCCGGAGGTTGGGATTTCCCAGGTCATCATTTAACCTAAAACCACCTCCGAAATAGGTAATGTCCAACGGGTCACTGTATCCGGAATAGGAAAATGATTCATAGGTGGTATTGAACCTATGTCTTTGGGGGGCCACACCAACTTGGCCGTAAGACGCCCTAAACTTTCCGGAGGACAACATTGAATCCTCAAACGTAGGAAGATCGGCAAAGCTCCATGAAATATCGGCTGCGGGGTAGAAAACACCCTCACTTGATGAGGAGAAGGTTTCATAGGCCCCACTGAGGTTTAGGTAAACACTGCCGTAGTTAAATGAAGCAACTCCAAAGAACCTATCGGATTTAAAAAATGATTTGGAGTTTACGGAGGCAATATTTTCCTCTGAGGAAAGTGTGTTTAAATCCCGAATCCTTGTATTGAACAAAAATTCCTTTGCTTCGGAATAAACCGACTCCCTTTTTCTATAATTATGTCCGTATCCCAATGTAAAGAACAAACTTAAATCTTCGGTGAGATCAAAGTTTGATCTACTGATCAAGTCAAAATTGGTGTTTTTTAAATCCCTGTTCTCTAAATAGTAAAATCCGTTACTGGGAGTGGACCCTGCGGAGTAAATGGGGAAAAATGAATCCCTGAAATCAACGTAATTGTCTATGCCTCCCCTGGCAATGACCGTAAGCCATGGGAGCGGTTTAAAGGTGGTTTCCAAATTCATGACGTATCGGTCAACATTGTTGAGGTTTTTAAGCTCGTTCACCGTCCATAAAGGATTGTTATATCCAGAGTTTGTCTTGGAACCATACGTGTTTCTGTAGGCTCTTTGTCTTAGGGGGTCAGGTGTGCCATCATCATTGTAGTATGTTCCGATATAATCGGCGATGGGTACATCCGGGGCATTTCTCAGAAGGCCCAGATACAATCCATTCACATTGGAACTTTGCTGTATTCTGTTTGATTTTATCTTTATGTAATTTGCCTTGCCCCTTAGTGTAAACCAATCATTGAATTTATAGGTTGCAGTAAGACTTGCATTTGTTCTGTCATACGAACTGTTTTTAATGATTCCTTTGTTATCAAGTTTGGCAAAACTGGCATATACGTCACCCTTTTCACCTGCTGCACCAATACTGATGTAATTATTGATGGATGTGCCCGTGCCAAATACTTGGTCAAAGTTCTCATCAACGTATGTCTGTCTTGAATTTTTTGATGTAACGGGATAGTAGCGATTACCGCTTCGGGCTTCAAAATATTCCCCTGATGTGTCCAGTATATCCGCCCCACCAGATCGTTCCGAGATTCGGTCACCCCAAGATCTGGAATTGTTCTGCCTCCAGCTTCCACCGGACCCCTGTCCATATTCAGTTTGAAGCGGGTGGCGATCACTTATCTGATCAATGGAAATGGTGCCGCTGTAAGAGATATCGACCTTATTGCGGTTTCTCCCTCTTTTTGTTGTAATGACAATTACCCCATTGGCAGCTTGGGAACCCCAGACCGCTGCAGCGGATGCCCCCTTTAAAATATTCATGCTCTCAATATCATCAGGATTGATATCGTTCAAACGGGACTGTTGTGATACACCCCCAGTGGCGGCATTGCCAATTCCGTTGGAGTTTTCATTGCTAAAGGCGATTCCATCGACAACAATTAAGGGTTGAGAATTACCAGATATGGTATTGGCCCCACGAATCTGAATGCTCGATCCCGCACCTGGATCACCATTTGACCTGGCAATTTTAACACCTGACGCCTTTCCCGAAATGGAGTTTATGACGCTTGTTTCCCCTGATCTCCTCGCATCATCGGCACTTACTTTGGAATACGTTGCCCCAAGGGTTTTCTTGTCCACTACAAAGCCCAACGCGGTGACCACCACTTCATCAAGGGCCTGTGCATCCTCGACCAAAACAACATTAATGACCGATTGCCCGTTAATGGGAACTTCTTGGGTCGAGTAGCCTATATAACTGAAAACCAGAACTGCGTTCTCATTGGCATTCAAGGAATAGTTTCCGTCAAAATCCGTGGTTGCACCCGTGGCCGTACCTTTGACCACCACTGAGGCTCCGGGTAAGGGTCCAGAAGCATCGCTTACATTTCCCGTTATGGTCTGGGCATGGGACATGCCGACCAGAAAAAGTAAGGCCAGTATGAAAAAAACTGATTTTTGCATAAAATTTGAATTTAAGTTAGTCTATATTATTTAGTAAAATTTTCATCATTTCCCTTGCGGATACCGTCCCGGTGACTTCAATGGAGGGGTTGGGGGTTTTGTCACCAATCTCATACGTTATCCCAACAGCATTATGCCCATATAAAAACCACCCTTTTGATACCGGTTTGGTGCTATTGGCAGATTTTTCATTGACCTTATATCCCTCAATGTTATTTTCCAAGGCATAAAACCATTCGTCAATGAAGTTGGGTAAAGTGGTTTCCTCCCTTTTTTGGTTGGTGTAAAAAACATCGTACCAAGTTGAGTGAAAATCCATTCCAAGAACCAACTTGGCATTGTTCCTTTTCAATGCTCTATTTATATACTGGACAGCTTGTCTAATTTCGGGCTGACGGTACACGGACCAATCCCTATTGGTATCGACCCCTCTGGCATTGTGTCTCCAGTGACCTAGATCAACTCCATCAGGGTTCATTATGGGAAAGGCCAATACATGGTATTTTTTTAAAAATTCACGGCTCAGATCCGATGCATCCACCAGGGATTCCATAAAGCTCTTGAATGCAAAATAGCCGGTTACCTCGGGAGGGTGCTGCCGTGTTAAAAAAACCACTATATCCTTATTCTTTGGGTCTCCATCCATAATATCCAAAACGGGCAAGTCCCTTCCCAAAACAGATTTTCCCACACTATGCAGTGAAACAACGGATTTATTTTTCGCAGCAAATGCCGTATACCAACTTTTTACATC
>JBFOLQ010000412.1:0-3807 GCA_040830145.1 Flavobacteriaceae bacterium
AGGAAATCCTTAAGCTGATTGGTATTGATGTGAATTCATTTGCCGTGGCCGGTGCGTTTATCCTTTTCTTTTTGGCCATTGAAATGATTCTGGGCATTGCCCTTTACCGGGATGATGAGCCCGAAAGTGCCTCAATAGTCCCCATTGCCTTTCCACTGATTGCAGGGGCTGGGACCTTAACTTCCATTTTGTCCCTAAAGGCGGAGTACAGAACGGAAAATATAATCGTGGCCATCATCGTAAACCTTATATTCGTATACTTTGTTCTGAAATCTTCCAAAAAGATTGAAAAAGTGTTGGGAAAGAATGGCGTGAACGTTATTAGAAAGGTTTTCGGGGTCATCTTAATGGCCATTGCCGTAAAGCTCTTCGCCACAAACATCAACCAATTGTTCATTAAATGAGTAAGACCCTGATTGTTATTCTGATTGTGCTAGGTGTGGTTCTTATTGCCTATAATGCCACCCTAGTGGATTTTAACGCCCCTTTTTCAGGGGACAGTACCATTGCCCTTATTGGAATTATGGCTGCATTGTGTGCCATTGTCCTGCTCTTGATATACCTAGCTTCAAAAAAGATAAAGGACCGTTTGGAGGACAATTGACAGTACGCCAATATTAATCATTGGCCTCTATTTGGTCCTCTCCGGATTGCTCCACACTGTTCAGCAATAATACTTTTTGTAGCATGGGGTCATTTACAGACTTTATTTGGGCATGTACATTGGGCCCAAACAATTGATCTGCAAGATTGGCCTTAAGGTATACCTTTATATCCTCTTCCAAATCATAATAGGGCAATTTTCTCAAGTCAGATCCCTCGCAATAATCCACGAATCTTTCAAACAGGATATCATCTACCTTGTATTCGTCCAAAAACTCCGCAAGTGAGTAGTCTTGGTACCTACCGCGATCCTCATCCACGAACCTAAAGATGAAATAGGCAAAAAAGCCCACACTGTCCATGCTTTCCAAATACTCTTTTTCATTTTCCCTAATGGGGACAAAAACATCTGGAATGATTCCGCCACCGCCATAGACCACCTTCCCTTTTGGGGTGGTAAAGCGCAGGGAGTCGGCCACTTTAATACTATCTACCGAGATGAGCTCCCCATTATGGTAGCGATCGGTAAACCTTTGATAGTAGTCATCCGCTCCCTTTTTGTAGTCTTTTTGTATACTTCTGCCCGTGGGTGTATAATATCTGGACACGGTTAGACGGACGGCCGAGCCATCCCCCAAATCCATTTCACGTTGCACCAATCCCTTTCCGAATGATCTTCGCCCCACAATAGTGCCTATATCATTATCCTGTAGGGCCCCAGCTATGATCTCACTGGCAGATGCGGATCGTTCATTGATCAATACAAAGACGGGCTTATCCTCAAAACTTCCCGCCCCTGTGGCATATACTTTATCTATCCTTCCCTTTTTGTTCTTGGTAAAAAGAATCAACTTTTGGTCTGGCAAAAATTCGTCGGCCATTTGCTCAGCTATGCCCAAATACCCCCCTGGATTATCTCGAAGGTCCAAGACCAATTTGTCAGCTCCCCGATTCCGCAATGCGGTCAGGGCATCCTTGAACTCCCGATAGGTAGATTCCGCAAAGCGATCGATCTTAATACAGCCTATATCATCACTTAGCATAAAATAGGAAGTGACGCTCCGAAGGGGCACAACATCCCGTTTTACCCGTATGTTAAGCATTTGGCCTTCCTCTTTTCGATATACCCCCAATACAACTTCAGAACCTTTTTGGCCCTTCAACATCTGAACAATGGAATCGTTGCCTATCCTTCTACCATAAAGGGTATCGCCATCTGCCGTAAGAATACGATCTCCAGGCATAATACCAGCTTTTTCACTAGGGCCGTCCTCGACCGTTCTAATAACCGAAATCGTATCGCGGTACTGGTAAAAATTGATGCCTATGCCTACAAAGTCCCCTTTCATGCTCTCTGTTACCTCAGCCATGTCCTCCTTGGGAATGTAAACAGAATGGGGATCAAGTTTTTCCAAAATATTGTTTACCGTAACATCAACAATACTATCCGTATCAATTTCATCAACATATTCATAATCGATATAATCGATCAAGCGATTGAGTTTGTCCTTTTTGGAATTGGTACCAAAAAGTTTTTCGGGGGTATCTGCAAAATGTAGCTTCCCCCCTACGAACACTCCCAAGGCCATTGCGGTAGCCACAATTGTAGGCCCCAAATATGTTTTTTTTCCTTTCACCTTGTCTTAATCAATATCGTTTTCAATATTGGGCATGTGCACCAATTCCACCCCTGCACGATCCAAGAACCGTAACCCGGAGTCATCCTTGTATTTTTTTTGATACACGACCCGTTTAATCCCGGATTGATGAATCAGCTTGCTACACTCCCTACAAGGTGAAAGTGTAATGTACAGCGTGGCCCCTTGACAGGACTGTGTGGAAGAAGCCACTTTTGATATGGCATTGGCCTCGGCATGCAATACATACCATTTGGTAAGGCCTTCCTCATCCTCACATTTATTTTCAAAGCCAGATGGCGTACCATTGTAACCGTCAGAGATGATCATTCTGTCCTTGACAATAATGGCGCCCACCTGTTTTCGCTTGCAATATGACAGCTTGCCCCATTCCTGGGCCATGCGTAAATAGGCCATGTCATATTTTCTTTGTTTGGTCATCTGTACTACAGGCTTTGGGCTTTTTGGCTAAGATACCTGCTTTGAAATAGGCCCACAACCATTCTCACAAATAATTAACAAAGACTACCAAGGAAACGTTTCCACCAGCATAGGTATTGTGACCAGGGCAATGATAATTGAGGTTATCACAATAAATGTCCTTTGCGCCACCCCCAACATTTCCTGTGCAACATAGGCCAAGACCAAAACCCCTGATACGACAACCAACTGGGAAATTTCAATACCCGTGGCAAAACCCAATAAAGGGGTAAGCTTGTCTGTTTCCCCTGCAACGAGCATTTTAAAATAATTGCTGAAACCAAAACCATGTACCAATCCAAAGAAGCCTGTAACCATACAATGAAGTAAAAAGGCGGTGCCTTTTCGATCATACAACACTTGGAACAGATTAAAAAGGGCCGTGAAGAGAATTGTCACAGGAATCAGAAACTCAATCAATCCAACATCAACCGTCATCCACTTATACGCCGAAGCCGTCAATGACAAACAGTGGGTAACCGTGAAAACAGTAGCCAAAATCGCGACCCTTTTCCATGATGTAAGGGTAAAGGGCACCGTAAGGGCTGCCAAAAACAAAATGTGGTCATAGGCTGTTACATCCAACACATGTTCCAAGCCCAGTTTAATGTAGAACCAAAAGTCAATCATAGGAAGAAGTTATTTATTTGGAGGCCCTTGGCCAAAAATGTCTTTTTTACGGGTTTGTCAATCACAGATTGAACCAATCCTTGCCTTGTCCATCACCTGTATTGTTCAATGTTGTATGGATATATGCATTGCGACCGGGGTCATAGTTGTACTCTTTGCCCCATTCCTCAGCGTTCAAGGCCACTTGTTCAATGGCATCACAGATATAGTATACCTCTTGGTTGGTCATTGTGGGATGGATTGACATGCGTACCCACCCGGGCCTATCGAGCAGGCAACCTTCCAGAATACGACGTTCAATGTCCTTGGAGGTAGTACGGTCAACGTTCAATAGATAATGCCCATAAGTGCCCGCGCATGAACATCCGCCCCGGGTCTGTACCCCATAGCGATCGTTCAACAATTTTACCAATAAATTGTAGTGCACTCCCTCTATGTAAAACGAGAAAATGCCCAG
>JBFOLQ010000413.1:0-3293 GCA_040830145.1 Flavobacteriaceae bacterium
CCCATTGCCGATTGGTATCAAAAACGTCACGACGCCCGGTCAATATCTTATGGCCGTAAGCTTGGTGCCCCACATCCCATATGAGTTTATCAATTGGGGTGTCAAATACGTAATGAAGTGCAATGGTCAATTCCACAACACCAAGACTAGCCCCCAAATGACCTTCTTTGGTCGCGACCACATCAATAATAAACTCGCGTAATTCCTTGGCGATAATGGGTAGCTTCTCCAAGGTCAATTGACGAAGGTCCCTAGGGGAATCTATATGTTTTAACAATGTTCCCAACGCAGAAAAATTGAACGTAAAAATACTTTTTTTAATGGGATCTGCATTCAATTCGGGGCACATCCGAAGAGTAGTGTGCCACTCACGTCATTTGTAGTGTATTTCGCGACATTTTTTTGTCAGGGGGACGCTTGGCGAATAGTTTTGAATCGTGTTGCAACATAGAAAACAAGTAGAACGATTAAAATGAAAATCCAATGAAACATGCTATTTTACCGTATAGGAACATTTATCCAGATTATTACAAAAACGGATATCCTCCCTACCCCTTTGATGAATATCCATTTTATGCAGCAAGGGGCTACGTAGGGGATAATGGTTGTATCCCTGAACCCTTCGGAAATGGATTTCCCAATAGGTCTGTCAATTATTCCAGGCATTTGCCCTGGAGACCTTATCCAGAAAATATTGATTACCAATTGCCATATGGAAGAAGTCTGAGCCCGAGTGATTTTGGGGACTTGCCCAACAAGGGTTATGGGCAAGAGGATATTTCCATTGCCCAACGTTTGACCCGTTGTGCCCATGATTTGATGCGGATAGACGAAAAATTGGGAGAGCACGATGATCAATGCCAACAAGAGGCATTATGTACAATTTATTATTGTATGGGATTATTGGGCTCCCTGGGCGTGGTGTCAAAAGAGGAGATTGAGCAATCACTTGACGGACGTGGAACAAGAGCTGTGGAGAAAGGACCTTGTGCCAGACTTGGCGAGCGCATTGACCGTGATATTAGGGATTTGTTGGATGCAAGGCGCGGAAAGGGGTCCGGCGAAAAAATTGGTGAGTACATGGATATGGTCAGGGAATGCATAACAGGGGGAAAATGATGTGGCCTTGGAAAATATCAATGTTCGGGGCTGGTGAGAAGGCTGGTGGATTTGGCTCATTGACAAATCCCATTGAACGGCAAATACATGAATTGGGAAAGGTGGCCACAAATAAATATGTGGCTGCCTTGGCCCAATTGGATTACGAGAAAAGTGCTGCCTTTAGATTTGTACTGGACCCCCAAAAACGATTTTGGCCAATTAATATTGGGGAAATCAACACAGGGGATTCCTTGGAGCTTATCAATTTTATGGCGTGGTCCGAAGCCACATGTCCGGCACAGCACAACATTATGATTATCTCCGGCCATGGCCTGGCATGGCAAGACAAGGTGATGGGTCAATTTACCAGGGCGATGGGAGTGCCCAATGCAACGAAGGGATTCTTTTCTTCCATGTCACAAAACCTTTTTGGAATCGATAAAAAAATGATGGTGCAATCCGATACGGCTTTAATGGGGATTCCTGAAAATAAATTGGGGCCCTTAAGGGGATCTATGATGGGAACTAGGGCCGTATTGCCTGATAGTAGTGGTGACTTTATTGCAAACCAGGAGCTGAAGCAGGCCGTTGGAAGAATATCGGACATTTTGACGAAACCCTTGGATATTGTAGTGTTTGACGCATGCCTATTGAGCAGTATGGAACTGTTGTATGAATTAGTGGGCAAGGCCAATTTTGCCGTTGCCTCTGTGGATGAACTTTCTGCTAAGGGAATGAACATAGCGGGATTGGCGACCGCTATCTCCAAACTTAAGGGCAAAGTGGCGCCAGCGGAATGTACCAGGCTTATGTGCAAGGTCTTCCGCCCCGGATACAACTCTGATTCATGTGTGGGAATCAATCTAAACCAAGATGATTGGGAGAAGGTGAAGGAGCTAATGGCAGTGATTTCTTCCCAAATCATGGACGTAATGGTTGACCAAGACGCTAAGGAGTCCATCATCAATATTTTTAAGGATTCCATCCAATCGCTCAAAGCATATAACAAAAAGGAAAATATAAGGCATAGTGGACTTTCAGATATCTCTACTATGGCAAGAACTGTTATTGCGTCCAAAGACCCATTGATCAATACAGGGATTAAGGACCATTTTAAATCCTTGTTGCAATTGGTGGAACGTCGATTGGTCGTAGCGGCTACCCTTGGAAAACACCTTAAGGAATCGAAAGCATCGGGAGTGTCCATTTTTTCACCGATCAATAGATCCCAATACAACGAAAACAGTAAGGACTATGCCAAATTGGATTTTTCGATAGAGACCAAATGGAACCAAGTGTTGTACAAACTATATAAAGATTAGACATGAAGACAGTGTATACAATTTTAGCAATTATATGTATTGCGTTTAGTGGCTTTTCACAGGCCATTATAGGGAACTCATACATTACTACGGCTGATAATGTAGAGGTGTATTGGGCCATAGGCTCGGACACGCTATCCTACAAAGTTCCTTTGGGAACGAAATTCAGGGTGGATGCCATTGAAAATGACAGTGACCTTATCACCATATCCTTTTGGGAATATGCCGATAGAGGAAAAGGAAATCATTCATCTGAACGGCAAATAGCGAGAAGTCTTCAAATCCAAAAGGAAAGGGATGCTGTCATTGATACGGTATTGTTACAAATGAAGAAAAACGAGCTAACCCAAAAGGATATGGAAAGGAAGTACGCTTTCGGCTTCAACTTCATAGGATATTGGGCCAACTATCTCCAGTTTAAAATTAGGTTGACGGATTTGAACGATAAATCAGAATCGTACCACCCCTATAAAAGAAGCTTTACGTATGGGGTTATGACCTTACCGATAAAGGTTCGCTTTGGAGATAATGGGAATCGGTTTTTTGCTGTAGAGGAAAATTTGAATCTAGGAATCAATCTAGGGTATAAATGGCAATTGCAGGGAAGAAAGGTACAGGCCCATAATTTCTTGGTCGGTGCAGGGATGACTCGGGTTGATTTTGAAACCCCCGATACCATGGATGCTGAAGGGTCTGATAATACCGCTTCGGCCTTGACCCTTAATGTAGGGTGGTTGTATCAATATGAGTCTTTCCAAGCAGGAATTTTTTTCGGAAGTGATTTTATCGCTGGGAGTTCTGGAAGGGATTGGGACTTTCAAGGGAAACCCTGGTTGGGGCTGGCCCTTGGGGTATCGCTTTTTACCAAGG
>JBFOLQ010000414.1:0-5563 GCA_040830145.1 Flavobacteriaceae bacterium
GCCGATTTGCATATGCACACTGTTTTTTCCGATGGTAATGTTTGGCCCACCATACGCGTAATGGAAGCACTTCGCGACAATGTGGACGCGATTTCGCTGACCGAACACTTGGAGTACCAGCCCCATCAAAAGGATATTCCCCACCCTGACCGCAATAGGGCGTATGAAATTGCCCTGACCGAGGCGAAAGACCACAACCTCATTATCATTCCAGGTTCTGAAATTACCCGGTCGGCCCCTGTTGGACATAACAATGCCATCTTCATCAAGGATGCCAATAAGTTAATGGCAGATAGTCCGGAAGTCCCCTTCAAGGAAGCAAAAAGACAGGGAGCCTTTGTTTTTTGGAACCATCCTGCCTGGCATGCCCAGAGCAAAACCGGGAATCCCATTTTGAGTGATTTTCAGAAAAAGCGTATTGCGGATGGGGAGTTGCATGGCATTGAGGTCATTAATACTGTGGACTATGCCGAAGAAGCCCTGGCCCTAGCCTTGGAGCATGATTTGACCATCATGGGCACCAGTGACATCCATGGGCTCATTGATTGGGATTACCACGAAAAAGGGAAGTCCCGTCCCGTCACATTGGTATTTGCCAGGGAGCGTAGCCTGGAAAGCATTAAGGAAGCCCTTTTTGAAGGCCGAACCGTGGCAGCTTACACCAATCTCTGGGTAGGAAAATCCCAATTCCTGGAACCGTTGCTCCAATCCAGTATCAAAGTGGAAAAAGCGGCATATATAGGGGACACCCATGTCCTTGAAGTAATCCTAAAAAATAGTAGCAGTAGCGACCTATTGTTTCAAAATGCCATGGACTTTACCTTTTACAACGAGCCGCCAATCTTTGAAGTACCCGCTGGCGGGAGTACCACCCTTCAAATAAAAACATTGGAACGATTGTCGGAACTCAATGTAAGGTTAACGGCCCTGGGATGTTATACGGCCCCCAAGACCCATCCAACCATCAATTGGCAATTAACTATAAACGATTGACGGGTTTTGCTGTACTGCCACGGGACAGGTCAATACATCTTCCTTATACAAGGTGATGTAAAAAGTGGTTCCCGTGCCCATTTTACTTTTCAGGGATATCTCACCACCGTTTTTGTCAATGATCTTCTTGACAACGGCCAGGCCAATACCACTTGAATTTTTGTCGGAAGTCTCCTGAAGACGTTGAAACAGCTTAAAGATACGCTCATGGTGTTCCTTGGCAATTCCCGGCCCGTTATCCCTGACGTAAAACTGAAAACGGTCTTTGTACTCACTGCAACCTATATAAACAAAAGCCTGTTCCTTATCGTTGTACTTTATGGCGTTTTGTACCAAGTTTTGAAATACCTGTAGTAATTGGGCCTTGTCCATAAACAGCTTGGGCAAACATATATCCTTTTGTATCAAAACGTTGTCATATGTATTGGTGGAAATCAATTTTTCTACCATATCATCAACATTCACCAAGGTCTTGGATGACTGCTTGTCAATGCCCAGGGAATAATCCAAAATACCACTTATCAAGAGGTCCATTTGTGATATTTGTTCCTTGAGCAGGGCCAAGTTGTCAAATCCGCTCTGATACTGTTTCATCTGTATATCGTCCTCTACCCACTTCGCCAAGGAATGGGCGTTGCGCAATGGTCGCTTCAAATCATGCGATACCACATAGGCAAACTCTTCCAGTTCCCTGTTCTTTAAACTGAGTTCTTTGGCCCTCATCTCCAGGTCCTTGGTCCTTAGCCGTACTTTTTCTTCCAGTCCATAATTTTCAATCTTCAATTTCTTTTTATACTTGAGGAAACCATTTTGTATGATAAATGAGAAGAAAAAGATGGTGGATAATGACATAATAATGGAACTCTTTTCCATTATCCCCACATCTGTCATATAGATGGCCAACGCCATGTGCAGTAGTGAGGTGGTCACAAAAGCAAGGATATAGAATCTGTCTGTGAGCAAAAGAATGCCCCCAAACAGGACCACATAGGTTCCAAGAAGGTAGTGCAACCCATACTGGTTCAAGTAACAGGTATGGATTAGGTAATGACCAAAGGCCATCATCAAGAAAAAGATGACATGACCGTAATGATCCTTGGCCCATTCCCTTTTAAAGAAGGGCATCAGTCCCCCTACCAGAAACAACATGGCAAATAGCTCCCGGGCTCCTGTAATCTCAACCCGATTGGGATCAAAGGCTCCTATCAAAATGGAATAAATGTAGAGGCCTGGGGCCACCATAAGTAGTATCAAACAACTACTGCGTATCTCAAACCATTCGGCCCTACCAATTTTCTCAAAAAACTTTGTGCGTCGTCCCATGCGTTCAATATTTGCTGTTTTCTAGGGTCTTCCTTTGGCGAACCCTGGGTATCGCCCGTAACCCCTACCGGCATGTTTGATGGTCAAAACAATCCAAACCTGGTTCACACCTTGCAAAACAGGTTCATAACAACAACTTTGGTTGTGCCGGTTCCTTAGAAGTAAAATTATCGCGGGTACGGCCTACCTAGGGAATAGATTGCCCGAATGTATTTCTATTAGAGATGAATGGCGGTTTTGTGTCGTTGGGACCGCCCTTTAAGGATATAAGAAAAATGCAGGCCCCCTAACGTTCATCCACATAATCCTGCAGATAATCGAATCCGGGTGTAAGTCTTCCTCCACGGGTCATACAGGCCCTTTCCAAAACACCATCCTTATCCCCATTGAAAAATGCGGGGACCACCTGTTCCATAAAAGCCGACCCAAAACCTTCGCTTGCATCACGGGGAAGCTCACAGGGCAAATTGTCCACCGCCATAACGGCAATGGCATGTGAATCCGAAAAATCGGTTTCACTTTCAGTGGTGGGATCATATCCATAAATGGGCTCGGCAATGGTGGAAGCCCTAATTGTAGTGGCCACAGGCCCATCAATATCACAACTGATATCCGCCACGACGGAAATATTGAAATCAGGCCGCTTGGCATCCTCCCTGGTAAAAAGGTAGGGAGCCCCATCCCCATAAAAATGACCGGCAATATATAAATCGGTCACATGGGCAAAACGAAGGAAATTTGATTCGTAATTTTCCGGGTGGGCAAAGAAATCAGCCTTAATTCCGGTGGTACCGTCCTTTCGTCGGTTATAATCCATAACGTCGATCTGGCAAAAGACGGGTATCTCAAATTCCTTGTCAAGATAGTCGGTAGGGCCTACTTCCTGAAGTCCCATCCCACGCAGCATTTCCAAGGCTCCATTCCCTACCCTCCCCTTTCCAGTGAGCAATATCTTTATGGCCGGAAGTGGAATATCCCTTAAATGAGCGATGAGGTCTTGTTGGTCTTTCAAGGTTTCGGCCTTCGGCAAATCAAATACCCTGTGTTTCAACCCATAGGCCCTAAACCCATTATAGGCCCCAACGATGCCCGCATAGCGACCAAAGGCAACCAAACGCCTACCTTTTTGATCCGTGATCACTTCATGGTCATACAATTCAATGTCCCTTTCCAAAATAGCCTGTAAGAGTGTACGGTTATAGGGTTGTTTTTTAATGGTATGGGAAAAGAAAAAATACTTCTTACGGGGAATCAATGCGGAAATGGGTACTTCCTTTACTCCCAGTAGTACATCACATTGCTCCATGGTTTCTGCCACGGTGATACCCATTTCTTGATATTCCGCATTGGAATAGACACGTATATCGGAAGGTTCAACGATAATTTCCGTCCCCGGAAATCGTTCTTTCACTTCCCTACAGGCAGTGGGCGACAGGACCACCCTACGATCCGGTGGATTTTTACGCTCCCTAATGATTCCTATCTTCATCGTCATGGGTATAAATTTTGCCCAAAATAGGGGGATTTTAGGTGGTGGGCAAACATTTTGGGCTGTTATTGATATGCGCTATCTTTGCAGGCCCTTCCAAGCCCTGGCGAGGGGTGGCAAAACAGTTCTTTGATAAAAAAATGAGGTTGTGTCTTTTGCCCTTGGGTACAATTTGACAACGCAAATCATTGATTTGCCATCTCATTATGGGGCCGACCGGTTTTGACAGCGAGACCAGTGGCAATGTAAGCATGTCGAGCTATGGGAATGATGCTCGTAAATTCAATATCCCAACTTTTTAAATGGCGAGTCTAACTACGCTTTAGCTGCTTAATTGACTGAATTATAGTAAGTCCAAGCCTAGTCCCGCGAGGCGGGAAAGCTAAATGTCGCTTGGTAGCCCTTGTTGACGGCGACCTTTTTTGCGGCACCATAAATGTCAACATAGTGCCCTTGTAGCTTCGGCAAGGGCATAAAACCAAAGAAGCTAAGCGCACAATGGGCCGTCCCTGGTCAGTTGTGCGTCGAAAATTGAACAGGGACTACACATGTAGAAAGCTTTGTTATTGCTTGTTTGGACGGGAGTTCGATTCTCCCCGGCTCCACAACACTTGGGAAACCACGTCCAAGGACGTGGTTTTTACATTTTAAGAAATGAAAAGCGAAGTTTTGGGAATGGCATAAAATACGAACCCAAAAAGCGTAAACTTTATGGCATTACCCTTTTTTGCTTACATCTGTGAAATGCCAAAACAATTATATATAGGATTGTTTACCGTTCGTTCCTTACCCAATGTAAGCATTCTGGCAACCGTTCAATGAGCATTTTTTTTACAAAATCAACTCTTTATATGTACTGGGGGTTTGGCAGATAGGTTTTGCCCTATACAGCATCATATGCCCATGTCCCCATCCCATATCCTTAGTTCTGAGGATACAAAAAACACCGATTGTAACGAGTTTATACAGAGGCAAGATGTTGAATTTTGGCATAGAACCTAAAACAATAGTATTATGGAAAACAATTATGACGGCCCAAGGCCCAAAGTAGACGATCAAGATGTAAAAAAGTCAGATGACCCAAAGCCCAATACATCAGGGAGTGGCGGGGGTGGTGTCATTAAGCCGGTCCCTCCCATTGAAAAAAACCCAAACAGATAATAGGATCACTTTAAAATCCTACATACATAAAGGGGCTTTCGTATCTTTAGTAGATATAAAGCTCCTTTTATGAATTTACAGCACTCCCCAACATCCAGGCTTTATACCACTATGTTTCTATACGTACTTGTCTCCTTATTCCCCATACTTTGCTCCGGTCAAGACCAATTGCTTTTAGACAGTCTCCTTTCAACACTCAATACACATTCCCACGATTCCTCCAAGGTAAACACCCTAAATGAGCTGGCTTGGGAATTGCGCATTGCCAATCCCGAAAAAGCCACTTCCTATGCAAATGAGGCCAAGGAAATCAGTCAATCATTGGAATATCCGTCCGGATTTCTGACCAGTCTCAATCGTTTGGGGGTCATCGCCTTTTATAAGAAAGATTTTCCCAAAGCCGAATCACTGTATCTGGAGATACTTGAAGGGGAAAAAAAACAGAACAACCGCTTTGGTATTGGCAGGGCCCATAACCAACTTGGGGAAATCTATAAAAACATGGGTGACCACCAAAAGGCGATTGAACATGCCTCAAACAGCCTAGAGATCTTTACGGCCATTGATAGATGGGACCTTGTTGCCGTGGTGACCACC
>JBFOLQ010000415.1:0-2604 GCA_040830145.1 Flavobacteriaceae bacterium
ACAATTTTCCATAAGATTCATCGGAAAACAGGGTAGCTACGTTGTTAAGGCTATGGTCAAAAATACGGCCGTAAAAAACAGAATCAATGATATTTCCCAAAGCACCGGCAAATATGAGTGAAACGGCTATGACCAATAAGTTTGATATGTTCTTTTTGATGACATCCCAAAGCCAATATCCAATGCCAAATACGGCAAAAATTCTAAATATGGTCAAAAAAAGTTTGCCCTTTTCATCAGAAATTGGCAATACATCACTCAATTTGGCACCCCAAGCGGCCCCTTCATTCTCTATGAACAAAATTTTGAACCAACTGAAGACATCCACGGATTCACCCAGCACAAAGTGGGTCTTTACATACACTTTGCTCCACTGGTCCACAAGCAACACCAACACTATCAGCAAGAGGGATTTTTTCCAGTTCATGGGACCTTTTTCAAAGCGGCAAAAATAACGATATTATTTGGTATGGTCGATGTATATGTTCCCA
The DNA here is from genome assembly GCA_040830145.1 of Flavobacteriaceae bacterium. Classification (GTDB taxonomy): domain Bacteria; phylum Bacteroidota; class Bacteroidia; order Flavobacteriales; family Flavobacteriaceae; genus JBFOLQ01. The sequence goes on from JBFOLQ010000415.1 coordinate 492, forward strand.
GAAACCGTTTGGAGGTCTAATTCACCCCGTCCGGTTTTCAAGGTTTTCCCGTAGACCTTGCCATATTTACTGTTCGCTACCATACTGCCCTTGGGGTCGGTCACAAATATATGTCCACTTTGGGTCACCACCTTTACGCTTTCTGCCCCTTGTGACAAATGGCAGCTGCCATCGTTCAGTACCACCCCAACAAAGCTGTAGCTGCCCTCAATATATACATGGCTACTGGTTCCAAAAACCTGGAGGTACTTATGTTTGGGCATGGTAATTTCCAATTCAATGGAAACCACCTTGTGGGCACTCAGTTTATCATTGGGGTGTTTAAAATTCGGTTCAAAGCCAGCACCAATGGCCAAGGTATTCCCTTCCTTTTCCATGGATACCAATAGGTCCTGATTGTATTCGCCATCCATACGTGCCTTAACGGTCAGCACATTGATATCTGCAGTTTGTACCTTGACCTGAAAGCAATTTCCCGCATCAACTTGAACGGAGGAAACCTTCGGGACTGCCATGGTCTTACTCACCGATTTTTGTCCCAAGGCTGTATGGCCCGATAAGGCAAGAAGAAGAATAAATAGATTACGGAGCATGGCCAAAGACATTCTCCATAGGGTTAAGGGTTATTGTCCTTTGGGGTTACTTCTGCATATTCTTGGCCTCTATGCTCAAGGTAGCATGCGGCACCAATTTAAGCCGCTCCTTATTGATCAACTTTCCCGTGACCCTACATACCCCATAGGTCTTGTTCTCAATACGCAATAGGGCATTCTTTAAATCCCGGATAAATTTTTCCTGACGAATGGCCAATTGGGTGTTGGCCTCCTTACTCATGGTCTCTGAGCCTTCCTCAAAGGCCTTGAAGGTAGGTGCTGTATCGTCAGTGCCATTGTCGCCATCATTCATGTATGAGCTTTTCAACAACTCTAAATGACTCTGGGCCTTTTTGATCTTTTCCTCAATGATGGCCTTGAACTCGGCCAAGTCCTTGTCTGAGTATCTTACTTTAACTTCTGACCCCATATCTCTAATGTTTTTGTATAACTAATTTTGTATTCACTTCATCAAACGTCACAGGAGTACCTTCATCCAGCTTTTCCTCCAGTTCAAGCTCAGCGGTAAGCGTTTCGGTCTTGATATAATCCATGTTGCTCTGCACCGACTTTTCCACTGTGCCATCCTTCAATATCTTGATGTCTATCCTATCGGTCACTTCAAACCCTGAATCCTTTCGCATATTTTGGATTCGGTTCACAAGTTCCCGAGCTATGCCTTCCCGTCTTAGTTCATCATTGATGGTGATGTCAAGGGCCACGGTCAAAGAACCGGACGATGCCACCAGCCACCCTTCAATATCTTGGGAAGTAATCTCTACATCGTTTAACCCCAAGGTAACGATTTTATTTTCCAAAGGGATGGATATTTCGCCCTCTTGCTCAATTTTTTGGATATCTTCTTGTCCCAAAGCATTTACTGCCTGGGCAATTTGCTTCATTTCAGGGCCGTATTTGGGTCCCAAGGCCTTGAAGTTTGGTTTAATACGTTTCACAATAATGCCCGAGGCATCATCCAAAAGCTCCAATTCCTTTACGTTGACCTCAGATTTAATCAATTCGGCCACGGCACTTATTTCCTTGTGCTGCTTTTCATCCAATACAGGGACCATTACCTTTTGCAGGGGTTGGCGCACCTTGATTTTTTGCTTTTGCCTAATTGACAATACCAGGGAGGAAATGGTCTGGGCCTTCTCCATCCTACTTTCCAATGCCTTGTTAATCAACCCTTCTTCACTTATTGGAAAATGGGCAAGATGAACACTTTCAAAGCCCTCTCTTTTGGTAACGGCAACCAAATCCATGTATAGACGATCCATATAGAAAGGAGCAATGGGAAACGAAGGCGTGGCTATGGTCACCAAACACGTATAATGGGTTTCGTAAGACGAAAGCTGATCCTGCTGGAAATCGCCTTTCCAAAAACGTCTTCGGCACGAACGCACGTTCCAATTACTCAAACTCGCCTGCACAAAAGAGGATATGGCCCGTGCAGGCCTGGTTGCATCATAATCGGCGTAGGCTACATCAACCACCTTGATGAGGGAATGAAGTTCTGA
>JBFOLQ010000416.1:0-10724 GCA_040830145.1 Flavobacteriaceae bacterium
ACTCTGGGCCCAACGGGATTTCGATAAAGTGGAGATTACTTCAGAACGTCTTTCCAATCAGGTGTTCATCCTATACGGTGCGGGCGGAAACATAGGATTGGCCATCGGTGGGGAATATGCCTATCTCATAGACGATCAATTTGGTCCCCTGACTGAAAAGATTCTATCCCATGTCAAGACCTTGACGACCAAGCCTGTAAAATTTGTCCTGAATACCCATTGGCATGGTGACCATACCGGGGGCAATGAAAACCTGGCACATTCTGGGGCCTTTATAGTGGCCCATGAAAATGTACGGAACAGAATGTCCACCCGCCAGGATAGGGGTGGGGGGCGTATTACTGAGCCCTCCCCTATGGCCGGTTGGCCCGTCATTACATTCACTGATAAATTAACACTCTATTTGGGCAATGGGAGAAGTATGCATGCCATGCATGTGGACAATGCCCATACGGATGGTGATACTTACTATTATTTTCCCGAGGACAATGTTTTACATATGGGTGATAATTTTTTCAATGGGGGATATCCTTTCATTGATTTGAATTCTGGAGGTGACATTGACGGATTGATACGTAATCTAGGGATGACATTGGCAATGGTGGACACGGATACCAAGATTATCCCTGGCCATGGGAAATTGGCAAATAAGGATGCGTTGAAGACCTATTATGATATGTTGGTAGTGCTTCGGGAACGGGTGGTTCAGGCCCGGGATGCAGGAAATTCCCTAGTACAGGCACAGGCAATGGGCCTCTCAAACGAATGGGACGCCGCCCTTGGACAAGGTTTTATCAATGCCAAACGGATTATTGAATTTATCTATAAAAGTGCGGACTGATACGAATTACAAATTGATTTTACATGAGAAAAATAGGATGGCTTTTAATTTTGGTCCCTGCGCTACAGAGTTGCGCGCAAATACCTGTTCCTTCCAAGGAAATACAGATTAAGACGGCTACCTTGCCCTTGGGGGCCACTGATAGGGAAGGTGCCATGGTATATGGTTATGATGGGGACGGAAAGATGGTCGTGTTAAGGGAAGGGAGCAATAATTTGGTCTGTTTGGCAGATGACCCCCAAAAAAAAGAGGTGTCAGTTGCCTGTTATTATAAGGAACTGGACGCGTTTATGGCCCGGGGCCGCACATTGCGTAATGAGGGAAAGAACATGATGGAGATTCGAAAGATTCGAGGGGAGGAAGTTGCCAATGGTACCTTAAAGATGCCCAAGGCACCCAGTATGATGTACATTTATTACGGTACGGATGCGGCATACGATACGGGGACAGGGGAACTTTCAGATGGGAAGTTACGCTATGTTATCTACACGCCCTTTGCCACATGTGAGTCTACGGGACTTCCAGACAAACCCCATGTCAAGGGTATGCCTTGGCTTATGGACCCAGGAACCCATAGGGCCCATATTATGGTGGGACCTTTTGACTGACTGGACAAAATTTTATCTTTGGATATATAGTTCGACTGTATGGAAACATATGCCAATGCCCTTTTGTATGCGATTCCTTTTTTTATGGTATTGCTGATTATTGAAATTGCCTATGGTTATTTTGTAAAGGACCAGAAGCACAAGGTGCTCGATTCCGTTTCGAGTATTTCTTCCGGACTTACCAACATCGTAAAGGACTCTCTGAACATTGGGATTATTATTGTTACCTATCCTTTTTTGTTGGAGCATTTGGCCTTCATGGAATTGGAATCCACTTGGCAGGTCTGGTTAGCAGCATTCTTGGCCATAGATTTTGCGGGGTATTGGAACCATCGATTAAGCCATCACATCAATATTTTTTGGAACCAACATGTCATCCATCACAGTAGTGAGGAGTTTAACCTGGCCTGTGCCTTACGACAGCCCATTTCCAATTTGTTGGGGTATTTTCCATTGCTATTGATTCCTGCGGCCATGGTTGGGGTTCCTGCCGAGGTCATTTCCATTCTCGCTCCGGTGCATTTGTTTGCCCAGTTTTGGTACCATACCAGGCATATAGGCAAGCTGGGCTGGTTGGAATATATTATAGTCACCCCTTCACAGCATAGGGTACACCATGCCATTAACCCTGAGTACATCGATAAAAATTTGGGACAGATTCTCTGTGTCTGGGACCGCTGGTTTGGTACTTTTCAAGAGGAACTGCCCAATGTGCCCCCACAATATGGGGTGTTGAAGCCAGCAGGTACCTGGAATCCCGTTCATATCAATTTTCAACACGTATGGCGATTATTGAAGGATGCGTGGCGTACCCAGAGTTGGTGGGACAAAGTCCGAATTTGGTTCATGCCCACGGGATGGAGGCCTGCAGATGTCAAGGAACGATATCCCGTAAAGATCATAGGGGATGTGTATCATTTTACGCGGTATGATACCCCGGCCAGCAGTGCATTTAAGGGATATGCCATCTTTCAGATGTTGGCCAGCGTTTTTTTGATGTTGTTCATGTTTTATAATTATGGGGATATTGGCTTAAAAGGCCTATTGCTGTATGGTGCTTTTGTCTTTGTGGGTATATATGGGTACACTACCTTAATGGACAGAAAGTGGTACGCAGCATGGATTGAAGTGGTTCGGGGAATATTGGGTCTGGGACTCATTGGATATACGGGGGATTGGTTCGGAATTGACGCCCATATTTCCTTCGGCAGTGGCATTGTGGCCCTTTATTTTATAGTAACCATTGGGGCAGGCTTCTATTTCACGTATTTTGATAAAAGAACTTCCCCATTGGCAATACGCACCTCAGATTGATCATATGAGTACCATTAGACCCTATATCCTTGCGGAGACCAACTGGAAATCCTTACAGGATGCCCATTTTGATTTGGCCATCTTACCATGGGCCGCCACAGAAGCCCATAATTACCACTTGCCCTATGGTACCGATATATTTGAGGCTGATGCCCTTGCTGCTGAATCTGCCAGAATTGCGTGGGAAAAGGGCGGGCGTCCCATTGTGTTCCCCACGGTGCCCTTTGGGGTGAATACGGGTCAACCCGATATTTATTTGGACATTAACCTCAATCCATCTACCCAATTGGCCATATTGGATGACATTGTAAATGTTTTGGATCGACAAGGTCTCAAGAAACTATTGATTTTCAATAGCCATGGGGGAAATAATTTTAAACCATTGGTACGGGAGCTTGGTTTGAGGTATCCCCAAATGTTCATAAGCTTTTGCATGTGGGCCCAAGCCTTGGATAAGAGCCAATATTTTGAGGAGCCCGGTGACCATGCTGATGAAATGGAGACGAGTCTATTGCTTTATCTACGACCAGAGTTGGTTCTCCCTAAGGAGGAGTGGGGCAGTGGTAAGGCCAAGAAATATAGAGTAGGGGCCTTGAATGAAAACTGGGCTTGGGCCGAACGTAAATGGTCACAGGTGACCATGGATACGGGGGTGGGCAATCCCATGAAATCCACTGAGGAAAAAGGGGAACGTTTTTTTAAGGATGTAACCCTGAAGATGGGGGATTTTATCCATGACCTTTGTAAAGCAGATCTCCAAGATCTTTATATCTAGCTATTAGAGATTGGGCTCCAATTCATTCCGTACAAGGGCCACATACTCCTTCATGGCTTTTTCCTTGTCCATATCTTGGGCTTGAATGAGGGCATTGGCCTTAAATGCGTTGATCAAGGGAGTTTTACTGGAGGGGTGGCTGCTATTTTCGGTTGCGATTTTATAATATGCGTACAGCTTTAACAAAAAATCAGCAGGTAATGGGTCGGTATAGTGGTTGACGTATTCCACGGCCTTTTTAAAATCGCGTTCCAATTCCCCATCTTTCATCTCTCATATTTCGTCTTGGTCCGGAATCGCGGCGATGCAGGTCTTGGCACCTACCACTTTTTGATCTAACTGAACAGTGATTTTACTATCCAGTGGCAAAAGTACATCCACACGAGATCCAAATTTGATGAAACCAGCATCTTCTCCTTGGTGCACACTTTCACCTTTTTCGGCATAGTTTACAATGCGCCTTGCCACGGCCCCCGCTATTTGGCGATACATGATTTTACCAAATTTAGGTGTGTTGAGCACCACGGTGGTCCGCTCGTTCTCGAGGCTGGATTTTGGATGCCAGGCCACTAGATATTTTCCTGGATGATACTTTGAGTATACAACGTTACCCGTAGCCGGATATCGTGTTACATGCACATTGAGAGGGGACATAAAGATGGACACCTGTAGGCGTTTATCATTGAAAAATTCCGGTTCATGGACTTCCTCTACTACCACAACCTTACCATCAACGGGTGAAAGGATTTCATCAAAATTGTTATTGGCCACCCGTTTGGGGTTTCTAAAGAATTGCAGTACGAGTATTAGTACCACCAAGGCGATAACTTGGATTGAGATTCGCAACCAAGGTATTTCAATGAAATACTGTGCTCCAATAACAATGGCGGCCACCAAGAAAAAGGTAGTCAAGATAATCTGTTGTCCTTCCCTATGAAACATGTGAAAACATGGTTAATGTAAAATACGCAAAGGGCGCTGCAAAAATTAGGCTATCAAGCCGATCCAATAACCCTCCATGACCAGGTAAAATGGCACCGCTGTCCTTCACCCCAGCACTTCGCTTTAATTTTGACTCAAGTAAATCGCCCAAACTACCCATCACTACAATTACCAATGCCATAACTATCCATTGGGTCTTACTTACCATGGGTTCATAATCGGCCATAAAGTAAGCAGCGGCCAACGTGAATATAAGCCCTCCCATGGTTCCTTCAATAGTCTTCTTTGGGGAAACCACGGGGTATAATTTTGTACGGCCCAAGGTTTTTCCAACGAGATAGGCAAATGTATCGTTTACCCAAATAAGGATAAAAATACCGATTATAAGATATTTGGCAAATTCATTTTCTTGATAGGGAATCATGGTCAGGAAAATACAACCTCCCCCAATATAAAAAAGCCCGATAATAAATTTTTGTACGGGACTGAATTTCTTCCTTTTGGCCGAAAATAAATACAACAATAGGGCCAAATCAATGGCTATGGTCACATACATCAATATATGAATTACCAGAGGGGAGCGGTTGATATATACTATGACCCACCAGAGTAAAAGATAGGCGAGGAAAATATGATACCCCTTTAGGCGAACCAGTCTTTTGTATTCATAAAGACAAGCCAGGCCAAAAACCATAAAGAGAAAGTTATAGGCCTCAGAACTGAGAAATACTGCTGAAAGAAGCAAAATGATGTAAACTGCCCCGGTCAATGACCTTCTGAGAACTTCTTTCATGGGAATCAGAGATCTTCCAATAGTAAAAGATAGAGGTTTTTTGAACTACTGCCGTAAGTCAGGAAATCGTCGGAGTTTTCATCAGTGGGCAAAAAATGCTTGATGGTCGTAATATTGGTGGGGATATTGTGTGCATACTTCTTTTTAATGATTTTGAGGCCTTCCCCAATGGAACCCACTAATTGACTGGTAGTGGCAAATACCAACAGATTTTTGGGAAGTTCATGCAGTTTCTTATCGTGCAATTGGTTCTGACAGACCAGTATAGAACCATTTTGCGCGATCAAATGCTCGCAAGTGGTAAAGAACACCTCGGAATTCTTGGCGTCATCGCTAAAGGAGAGCCCTTCCTTGCCAAATTTGTCCCTTATATGTTTGTTCATGACAAAAAAGGGAACATCCTGCCATCCGTTTTCCTCTATGATGTTGTGCAGGGCATTGGTGACCTCCGAAAAGGAATCACAGTAGAGAAATTTACCTCCGTTCTTTTTAAAATGTATGGTGAATTTTTCGTCAATGGGAATCTTGAGGTCGGGCATATGCTCCCCCCTGGTTTGTTTGGTCTCTTTGGGAACCTTCTTTTTATTGCCCCCACCAAATATGATGTCAAGTAGCCCCATTCAATAATTCAATATACCCTGGTGACGGGTTTAAAGTGGTTAATTTTCAACTTTGTCAGCGTCAAGGGTTTTTTCAGTATCCCCATCTCCCTCTGAGGGTTCTTCGTGCTGACCATTTTCATGGGTCTTTTCAAAAGGACGCTTGCCAAATATTTTTTCGAGGTCCTCCTTAAAAATAACTTCTTTTTCCAATAACCGTTCCGCGAGTATGCTCAGTTTGTCCTTATGCTCTTGAAGCACTTTGATGGCCCTTTGATACTGCTCTTCTATAATTTTTGATATTTCCTCATCAATGCGCTGGGCAGTTTCTTCACTATAAGGCTTGGTAAAACCGTATTCACTTTGTCCAGAGGAATCGTAATAGGTTATATTGCCAAGTTCGTCATTTAATCCATAGATGGTGACCATGGCCCTTGCTTGTTTGGTCACTTTTTCAAGATCGCTCAGAGCTCCGGTGGATATTTTGTCAAAAACAACTTTTTCCGCTGCCCTACCTCCCATAGTGGCACACATTTCATCAAGCATTTGTTCGGGACGTACAATAAGGCGTTCTTCGGGTAGGTACCATGCGGCCCCCAACGATTGTCCCCTAGGTACTATGGTCACCTTGACAAGTGGAGCGGCATGTTCCAACATCCAACTTACGGTGGCATGGCCAGCCTCGTGGAAGGCAATGGTCTTTTTCTCTTCCGGGGTAATGATTTTGTTCTTTTTTTCCAGTCCTCCTACGATACGGTCCACAGCATCGAGGAAATCCTGTTTTGAGACCGCTTTCTTTTCCTTTCTGGCAGCAATTAAGGCCGCTTCGTTGCATACGTTGGCGATGTCGGCACCTGAAAAGCCGGGAGTTTGTCGGGCCAGGAAGTCCAAGTCCAAGGTTTCGGCAGTCTTTATGGGCCTAAGGTGAACCTCAAAGATTTCTTTGCGCTCACGGATGTCCGGAAGGTCCACATAAATTTGTCTGTCAAAGCGCCCAGCCCGCATTAAGGCCTTGTCAAGAACATCGGCGCGGTTGGTGGCCGCTAGGACAATCACATTTGTGTTGGTACCAAACCCATCCATTTCCGTAAGAAGCTGGTTCAGGGTGTTCTCACGTTCGTCATTTGATCCCGTGAAATTATTTTTGCCACGGGCGCGGCCAATGGCATCTATTTCATCAATGAAGATGATGGAGGGAGACTTGTCCTTGGCCTGTTTAAAAAGATCACGGACCCTGGAAGCTCCCACACCCACGAACATTTCAACAAAGTCAGATCCCGATAGTGAGAAAAAGGGCACTTTGGCCTCTCCGGCCACAGCCTTTGCCAAAAGTGTCTTGCCGGTACCGGGAGGGCCCACCAATAGGGCTCCTTTCGGAATCTTTCCCCCTAGGGAGGTATATTTATCGGGATTCTTTAGAAACTCCACAATTTCCTGTACCTCTTCCTTGGCCCCTTCCAAACCTGCTACATCCTTAAAGGAGGTACGGGTATCCGTTTTTTCATCGAAGAGCTTGGCACGTGACTTGCCTATATTGAAAATCTGTCCTCCGGCCCCTCCGGCCCCACTGCCCGACATTCTTCGCATGAGATAAAGCCAAACACCTATGATAAGGATAAATGGCAAAAGGTAGCCAATCATTTCCCCGAGGAAATTTGATTCCTTTCCGAACTCAACAATGGTATCTAAATTGTTTTCCTTTTTGATTTCCTTAATCTCGTTCTGAAAGATTTGAAGGTCACCATAGTCCAGGATGTAATGGGGCGTTGCCCCACTGTAGGGGAGCAGACTTCGGCCGGTTACCTCTTTGTGTACATCTTTTTGAAGGGCCTCATCCTTCAAGAAAACCTTGGCTTGATCCGTATTGGTAATAATCAATATTTTCTTGATGTCGCCCCTTCTTAAATACTCCTGAAGTTCAGAGGTGGTGGTAGTCTTGGCACCACCAAAAGTTGATCCGCTCAAGTACGGAAACCCGAATAACAGTAGTAATGCGGGAATATAAATCCACCAAGCACTAAACTTGGGGCGTTTGGGATTTGAATTTTTATCCTTGGTCATTATAACAATTCTTGATTGTACCCTATTTCAGGGATTGATTAACGCTACGTTCAATTTCGGTAAACTTGGCATCACCCCATAGTCCCTCGATATCGTAAAACTCGCGGACGTGTTTTTGAAAGACGTGCACTACAATGTTGACATAGTCCAAAAGCACCCATTCAGCATTTTCAGTTCCCTCAACATGCCAAGGCTTGTCCTTTGAAGCACGACTCACCGTTTTTTGAATTGAGCCGACGATGGCATTTACGTGCGTATTTGAAGTACCGTTGCACAATACAAAGTATTCGCAGACCGTGTTCTCAATTTCCCGCAGATCCATCAGAATGATATCCTGCCCTTTTACTTCCTCAATTCCTTCCAGTATGTATGAGATCAACTCGTCTGTGCTTGCCTTGCCTTTATGCATCCAAAAATTTTATGTTTATGCAAAGTTATTATTTTTTTGTTCTTTTAAAGCCAGTTTGAACTTCTTTGGCCGAAATTTGAACGGCTTCCTAAACTTAATGGTTTAAAAATACTTAAGGGTCTTAATAACCTTTATTATTTCTACATGCACATAATCAAACTTGATGCCACTACCTCAACCAACACCTATCTAAAAGAATCATTGGTGGGCCAACACGTGGAAAACTTTACGGTGGTGGTCGCCAAAACCCAATCCCAGGGCCGGGGACAACGTGGGTCTCAGTGGATTTCTGAATCTGGTAAAAATCTAACCTTCAGCTTTTTATGTGAGTTTGGCACTCTTGATGCATCCCATTTTTTCTGGATCAATGCGTATGTGTCCGTGGCACTATGGCGGTCATTGCGGGACTATAAAATACCTGATTTGGCCATTAAATGGCCCAACGACATAATGTCAGGTTCCAAAAAGATTGCCGGAATTTTAATCGAGAACAGCCTTACGGGCCATTTGATCAATCATTCGATTGTCGGCATTGGTCTCAATGTGAACCAATCGGGGTTTATGGGCGTCCCCAATGCCGCTTCCCTAAAAATGGTAACGGGAAAGGAATATGACCTGAATGAACTACTGATACATATCATGGTGACCATGGAAAGCGATTTGGGGAAACTTTCCCTTTTACAGGAAACCATTTGGGAAACATATGAGTCCCATCTGTTTGGAAAGAATATCCCTGGTACTTTTGTGGATGCCTTTGAAAATACCTTTCAAGGGACCATTGGGGGGGTGACGAAGGATGGTAGGCTTTCAATTCAAAAACAGGATGGCACACAGGTCTTTTTTAGACCCAAGGAAGTAAAAATGGTATTCGGGGAATAATACTTTTGAAGGGGCCCTTAGGCCCACATATTACCCAGATTGGTCGATAGGGTCTCCATGAAGTTGGTAATGGGCTTTTTTACCATCATGGCCATCATGGCATTAAATTCACCGGAAAACCCCAAGAATACTTCACTTTGGTCTTCGGCCACGGGAAAAATAGTGGCCGTTAATGTAAAAGGTAATTTACTACTGGCCGCCCCTAGAACTATTTTATCGTATTCAACTTGTTCCTTGCGTTCCAAAACAATTTCGGGCATTCCCTTTAGGGCAAACAAAAATCGGTCCTCGTTGATGATTTCGAACTTGTCGGTATCAGAAGGCATCAACTTTTCAAAATTTTCAAGCTTTGTAAGAAATTCATAGACTTCTTTCTGGCTTTTGGGGATGGTCTTACGGCTAGTCTCTATGTGCATGGTTTCTTATTGTCGCCATTGGGCGGGATTTTTTCTCCATTGAAGCAATGTGTCGTGCTGTTCTTCGTTAATATAACCCGTGTCAAGTGCTTGGGACACCAGATGGCCATAATCTGCCAAGGTGTGCAATTGTAGGTTCTTGGCCGTAAAGTTCTCTAGGGCTGCATCAAAACCATAGGTAAAGATGGCCAACATGCCCTTGACATTGATATCCAGGTCCAACAGGGCCTCAACAGCATTAAGGCTGCTTTTTCCGGTACTGATGAGGTCTTCTATGACCACAACCGATTGATTGGCCTCAATATGCCCTTCTATTTGATTCTTTCGTCCATGGGATTTGGCGGTAGGTCTAACATAGATGAAGGGCAGGCCCAAATAATCGGCTACCAACATGCCTATGCCAATGGCACCAGTGGCCACACCGGCAATAGCATCAGGCTTGCCATAAAGGTCCTCAAGCTGTTTGGCCATTTCCTCCCTGACAAAATTTCTGATGGCAGGATAGGAAAGAATGATTCTGTTATCACAATATATAGGGGACTTCCATCCGGAAGCCCACGTAAACGGATTTTCGGGATCTAACTTGATCGCGTTAATTTGTAGGAGTAGTTCGGCAGTTTTTTTGGCCGTGTCCTTATTTAAGACCATAGCGCAAATGTATAAAGTTTTTGTCAATGAACGTCCTTTGTTCCTAACAAGCGAACCGGAATATGCCGGAAAGGTCAATTGCTTTAAAATGAAGGGAAAGGACATAATAAGGGCCATACAATCCCTAGAGGCGGAAAAGTATGATGAGGCCTATGTGTACCACCCCAAGGGGAAGCGACTTGTTGAAAAGTTTTCAGCTGTAATTCCCTTGGTGACCGCCGGAGGAGGATTGGTGAGGAACCAAAAGGGAAAAGTACTCTTTATCTACCGAAATGATAAATGGGATTTGCCCAAGGGTAAGTTAGATAAGGGAGAGACCATTGAAGAGTGTGCCATACGTGAGGTGGAGGAGGAGACGGGTGTGAAAGACCTTAGGATCGAACATCTTTTGAAGACCACCTACCATATATTTAAGCGAAATGGCAATTATAAACTGAAA
>JBFOLQ010000417.1:0-10063 GCA_040830145.1 Flavobacteriaceae bacterium
ATATAAAAATTGTTTTGTAGAAACCGTTAAAATTTCAATAACCCCCACTTTTCTAATGGATTCCAAGGAAATAAGGAAGCGTTTTTTGCAATTTTTTGAGGGAAAGGACCACAAGGTGGTTCCATCGGCCCCTATGGTGATCAAGGATGACCCAACCCTAATGTTCACCAATGCTGGCATGAACCAATTCAAGGAGTTCTTTTTGGGAACGGGAACTCCCAAACATGCCCGAGTCACTGATACCCAAAAATGCCTTAGGGTCAGTGGTAAGCACAATGACCTGGAAGAAGTAGGTAAGGATACCTATCACCACACCATGTTTGAGATGTTGGGCAATTGGAGTTTTGGGAGCCCAACTGGGGATACGGCAGGCGCAAAGGGCTATTTCAAAAAAGAGGCCATCGCCTGGGCTTGGGAGTTATTGACCGAGGTATTCAAGATTGATAAAGACCGTTTGTACGTGACAGTCTTTGAGGGCAGTGATGACGCTGATCAATTGGAAATGGACCATGAAGCCTATGGCCATTGGAAGGGTATTATCCCCGAAGATCGGATTCTTATGGGGAACAAAAAGGACAATTTTTGGGAAATGGGGGACCAGGGACCCTGTGGACCATGCTCTGAAATCCATGTGGATATCCGCTCCTTGGAAGCGCAAAAGAAAATATCGGGTGCTGAGTTGGTGAACAAGGACCATCCCCAAGTAGTGGAAATATGGAACTTGGTCTTTATACAATACAATAGAAAGGCTGATGGAAGTTTGGAAAACCTGCCCGCCAAGCACGTGGATACCGGTATGGGCTTTGAACGTCTCTGTATGGTGTTGCAAGGTGTTACCTCTAACTATGATACCGACATCTTTACGCCCCTGATTCGTGAGATAGAGACCATTACGGGCCATAAATACGGTCAGAAAGAAGCAATTGATATTGCCATACGTGTGGTGGCCGATCACGTGCGGGCCGTTTCCTTCTCCATAGCGGACGGGCAATTGCCCACCAATAACGGGGCAGGTTATGTGATCAGAAGGATTTTGAGAAGGGCCGTTCGGTATGGGTTTACCTTTTTAGGAGTGAACAAACCCTTTATATACCGTTTGGTAAAGGTACTGGGAGAGACCATGGGGAAGGCCTTTCCTGAGCTTAAGGAACAATATCAATTGATTGAGAATGTAATCAAGGAGGAAGAGCAATCCTTTTTGGGCACCTTGGAGCAGGGCCTAGTGCTGTTGGATTCCGTGATACGTTCCTCCAAAAATAAGATTGTTGATGGCCAAAGGGCCTTTGAACTGTATGATACCTTTGGATTTCCCATTGATCTCACCGCCTTGATCCTTGAGGAAAAGGGCTATCAGTTGGATCATGAAGGTTTTCACAAGGCCTTGGAAGCACAGAAAAAGCGTTCCCGTGCCGCCTCGGAGATTGCCAAGGAGGATTGGACCGTACTCTTTGCGGATGCGGAACAGGAATTCATTGGGTATGATAGTCTGGAGGCCCAGGTAAAACTTGTGAAATACCGTAAGGTGACCTCACAAAAAGGAGGTGAACAATACCAATTGGTGTTCAATCTTACACCATTTTATGCCGAAGGGGGCGGACAAGTAGGGGACAAGGGATATTTAGAGGCCCCGAATGGGGATGTCATCTATATCGTGGATACCAAGAGGGAAAACAATGAGATTGTCCATTTTACGGAAACCCTACCAAAGAATCCCAAGGAGACCTTTACGGCCGTGGTGGATAAAAAGCAACGTTATCGTACGGCCTGTAACCATACCGCCACACATCTATTGCACCAAGCCCTTCGTGAAGTGTTGGGAGATCATGTGGAACAAAAAGGTTCGGCCGTGCATTCCAAATACCTTCGGTTTGACTTTTCCCATTTTTCCAAGCTGACCGTAGAGGAATTGCGGAATGTGGAGAACTTTGTAAATGCCCGTATCGAAGGTCAGCTCCCCTTGGAGGAACATCGCCATGTACCTATTAAGGAAGCCATGGAGGCTGGGGCCATGGCCCTGTTCGGTGAAAAATACGGGGACACCGTGCGTACCGTAAGATTCGGACAGTCCATTGAACTGTGCGGGGGCACCCATGTAGGGAATACAGGTGACATCTGGCATTTCAAGATTGTATCTGAAGGAGCTGTGGCCGCAGGTATTCGCAGGATAGAGGCCATCACCTCCGATGCGGTCAAGGATTTTTATTTTAAGAACAACAGGGCCTTGTATGAAATCAAAGATCTATTGAACAATGCCCAAGATCCGGTAAAGGCAGTGGAAAACCTGCAAGCGGAAAACGCCCAGCTCAAAAAAGAGCTGGAACAGGTACAGCGGGATAGGGTCAAGAATATGAAGACCACCCTTCTCAATGAGGCGCAGATGGTCAATGGCGTGCGGTTTTTGGCCAAGAAGGTTGATTTGGATGCTGCTTCCATAAAGAACCTCTGTTTTGAGTTGGGGGGACAGCATCAAGACCTTTTCTTGCTCTTTGGGGCTGAACGGGATGGGAAGGCATTGCTTTCCTGTTACATTTCCAAGGCACTTGTGGCACAAAAGGCACTGCATGCTGGAAACATTGTACGCGAGTTGGGCAAGCACATCCAAGGCGGTGGCGGTGGTCAACCCTTCTTTGCCACGGCGGGGGGCAAAAATCCACAAGGAATCGGTGAGGCTATGGCCAAGGCCAAGGGTTTTATCTCCGAATGATCCACAAGGAACGTATGGTGTGAAAGGCCCTTTGGGGCTTGCCGGGTAGGATTGTACCATAAATGCTATCTTTGGGAGATTCACAATTTTTAACTAAAACGAACATCATGAAAAACAAGATGCAACTGTTTGCAGCCCTTGTTGGCTGCATTGTCTTGGTGGGGATTTCCTGTAAACGGGATGCCAAGGAAGGGAAAATGGCTGCGAACCATGTTCCTGGGATTGTCCTAGAGAATATGGATACCACCGTAAACCCCAAGGACGATTTTTATAACTACGTAAATGGGACGTGGATGAAATTCAATACCATACCCGATGACGAGTCTCGCTGGGGAGGTTTTGGGGTTCTTAGAAAGTCCACCAGAAAGGATGTGCTCAACATTATTTCCTTGGCCCGTGAGAGCAATACCTATGCGCCGGATACCGATCAGGGCAAAGCCTTATTGTTATTCCAATCTGCCTTGGATACCACTGCCCGTAATGAATCGGGGGTTGCTCCCCTCAAGCCTTTGCTCAAAGCGATTGGTGAAATCAATACTTTGGCCGACGCACAGACCGTGTATGCCAAGACCTTGGGCGTTTCATGGCCTTTTGCGGGGCTTGCCGCCTTTGCCGATTTCAACAATAGCAAGATGAATGCGGCCTATATTACCAATGGGGGGCTGGGACTGCCCGATCGCGATTATTATGTCCTGGATGATGAAAAATCCGAGGAACGACGGCAGCAGTACGTGGACCATGTGACACGTATGCTACAATTTATTGATTATACGGAGGCCGACGCGCGAAAGGCGGCCGAACGTATTTTGGAATTGGAGACCCAATTGGCGCAGCCCAGGTTGGATAAGGTGGCCCGTAGGGACATACGAAATAGGAACAATCCCCGGTCCATGGCACAGCTCGAGGCCATGACCCCTGCCATAGACTGGAAAAAATTTATGGACGATATGGGGGTTGAAAAACAATTGGATACCGTAATGGTATTGGAGCCCAAGTATATGGAATCCCTTCAGCAATTTTTGACAACTACCGATATTGGGGATATCAAGACCCTGATGACTTGGAGCACATTGAACAATGCCGCTTCCCGCTTATCCACTGAATTGGAAAAGGCCAATTGGGATTTTTACTCCAAGACCCTTAGGGGGTCTAAGGCCATGCGACCTGCGGATGAAAGAGCCCTGGGAACGGTCAACAATTCATTGGGAGAAGCGTTGGGACAAGTATATGTAGAGTCTAAATTTCCCCCAGAGGCCAAGGAAAAGGCAGAGAAGATGATTGCCAATGTGATCAGGGCCTTTCAAGCACGGATTGAGAAATTGGATTGGATGTCAGATTCCACCAAGATCAAGGCCATAGAAAAGCTGGATAAGTTTACCGTTAAGATTGCGTATCCCGATGAATGGGAAGATTATTCCAAAATGCAGATTGAGGAGGGCAATAGCTATGCCGAGAACCTTATGGCCGTTTCTAAGTGGTATTTGGATAAAAACCTGAGCGAGATTGGGGAACCGGTTGATAAGAAGGAATGGGGAATGGCCCCACAGACCGTCAACGCCTATTTTAATCCGTTGAACAATGAGATTGTATTTCCCGCGGCAATTCTGCAACCCCCATTTTATAACTACACAGCTGATGAGGCGGTGAACTACGGAGGTATAGGGGCCGTAATCGGCCATGAGATTTCCCATGCCTTTGATGATTCCGGGGCCCGTTTTGATAGTGATGGCAATGTGGTGAATTGGTGGACGGACACTGATTTGGAGGAATTTGAGAAGCGGGGAACCCAATTGGCCGATCAATACAGTGCAATTGAAGTGCTCGATAGCGTATACATCAATGGGAAATTTACCTTGGGGGAAAATATTGGTGATTTGGGCGGACTGCTTGGGGCGTATGACGGACTGCAACTGTTCTTCAAAGAAAATGGCCGCCCCGAAAGTATAGACGGTTTTACCCCGGAACAGCGATTTTTTATGTCCTGGGCCACGGTATGGAGAACCCTCATACGTGAGGATGCCCTACGCACACAGATAAAGACTGACCCACATTCACCCGGATTGTACAGAGCCATACAACCCTTAAAGAATATTGATGCCTTTTATGAGGCTTTTGATGTCAAGGAAGGGGATGGTATGTACCTGCCGCCGGAAGAACGGGTCCGTATTTGGTAAGGGATACTAATTTTTGGACCTGTTGGGAAGTACACTGCGGATGTAAAGCCCAACAGGTCCTTTTCAATGATTTATCGTAAAGGCCTATTTCTTTTCCTTTGAAGCTTCAGACGCTAATGCCCCTATCCGGGGCGGACAATCAAATAGGGTATGGCTCCCAAATTTTTTTGGTGGGATCATGCTTTGCGGCGCATATGGGTGCCAAACTGTGGTATTTTAAATTTCAAACCGCCCAAAATCCCCACGGGATTCTTTTTCATCCCTTGGCCATTAAAAAAATGGTCGCACGGGCCCTTGAAGATGTTCAATATACAGAGGCTGATATCTTTTTTCACAATGAGCGGTGGCATTGCCTGGATGCCCATTCCAGTATAAGTGATGTTTCGCCGGAAAAGGTATTGCATGCGTTGAACAGGGGATTGGCCCAGACCAGGGAATGGGTTGGAAAGGCCTCACATATGGTCATAACCTTGGGGACCGCTTGGGTATATCGAAGCGCTGAGACTGGGAAAATCGTTGCCAATTGCCACAAGCTCCCACAAGAGAGCTTTTACAAGGAACTGCTCTCTATCGATGATATCTCAGAATCCTTGGGGTTCCTGATAAGGGGCATAGGGAGAATAAACCCGTCCGCACAGCTTATATTTACGGTCTCACCCGTTAGACATCTAAGGGATGGCTTTATTGAAAACCAGCGGAGCAAGTCCCATTTACTGGCGGCCCTCCACCATACCCTAGGGGAGAAAGGGGACATGGAAAGGGCACGATATTTTCCCGCCTATGAGATGATGATGGATGAGTTGCGCGATTATCGTTTTTACGAACGCGATTTGGTGCATCCCAATGCCTTGGCAGTGGACTATATATGGCAGCGGTTCAAGGAAGTTTGGGTTTTGGGTGAGGCGAATGGGACAATGGTTGAGGTGGATAAGATACAGAAAGGATTGCAACATCAGCCATTCAATGCCCGTTCAAAGGCACATCGTATTTTTTTGGAAGACTTGTCACATAAAATCCATATCCTTAAGGGGCGTTTCCCGTTTATGGAATTTGATATGCCATGAGAATGGATATGGAAACCAATTTGTAGAACTGAAAATAGGCACTCGGAATGAAACGGATACTTTTTGGAATTATCATAGCCTTGGTCGGCGTACTGGTTTTTCGTTCCTGTTTCGGTAACCAGGGGAAGGGGGCACGCTTACAGGAAAGCTCGGCCTTGATTCAAGAGCAGTTACGGAATGTCTCTAAACTCATTGTTACCGAGGGACATTTTGCCGAAGTGTACAATTATCAGGATTCGCAGGAATTGTTTGGCCCTTTGATCAAGGCGGACAAGAAGGCCTTGGTAGTGGCCAATGCCGAGGTGACCGTGGCCTACGACCTTCGACAGTTACAGATTGAGATTGATTCTGTTGACAAGGTCCTGCATATTCGACATATCCCAGACCCCGAAATTAAGATCTACCCCAATCTGAAGTATTATGACGTTACGGCTGATTACTTCAATCCGTTCTCTGCGGCCGATCATAATCAAATAAGACAAGGAATCAATGCAACCTTGTTGAAAAAGGTGAAGGCCTCCAATTTGGTTTCCAATGCCCAGGATCGATTGATCAGTGAACTATCCAAATTTTTTGTGCTGACAAATTCCTTGGGTTGGACCCTTACCTATCAAGGAAATGAGGTGGAGGACAATTGGGAATCCCTTTTGCCGAAACCTTAGTGATTCCTGTATGATTCCCTATTGATCAGCACCAAATGGAATGCCCAAATTATATATTTTGGGCAGTTTCAACGGACTTGTCCGCGTGTCTTTCCCAGCTGTTGATGGTAGGCATGGGGACGTCTTTAGCTTACATGGTCACCGTAACGTTAAATTTTTGATAATCCTATGGTTTAAAAACGGTTGGGTCCCTATCTTTTGTAAAAAATCAAAATCATGAAGGCACAAAGAACACTAAAACGGCGCACTTTTTTGAGGAATTCAGGGATATGGGGTGTGGGCGCACTGATTCCGGGAACCGTCCTCGCGGTAACACCGACTACCGAGCATGCCAGTGACTCCATCCATGAGTTTGGAAAGCGGGAGGGATATAGCGGTGAAATAAGTATTTTGATCAGTATGATGGATTGGATGCGATCCACCATCTTGCGTTCGGTACGGGGAATGTCCCAGAAGGAGATGGATTTTTTATTGGATGATACCTCAAATTCCATTGGGGCCATGCTATTGCACTTGGCTGCCACGGAAAGATATTACCAATGGGATACTTTTATGGGAGTACCCAAAAAAGTCTTGGATTTTGGCCTTGAAGAGGCGGAATGGGACGCTGCCAGTAGTTTGGGAAATAAGGGGCGGCAACTTTTAAAGGGGAAGCCAACGGATTTCTATCTGGATAAGCTGGCCGAGGTCAGGGAATTTTCCAAGGAGCACTTGAAAACCTTGGGGGATGATTGGTTGTACGAAGGAACCCGCTTTTTTGGCAACCAACGCACCAATAACTATTGCAAATGGTTCCATGTTGTGGAACATGAGAGCAATCACAATGGCCAAATCAAATATATTAGGGGCAGAATTGCATAATGGGGATAAGATGTAACGAGTGCCCTTTTCCATCGTCTTTTGGGTAAATGGGTTTTAATGGTCAAGAAAGGGCTACTTGTTTTGTTTGTGCTTACAGTGGTTTGCTGTGCACCCCGGGAATCCCGCACACTGGAATATGCCATCAGTCCGGTTTTAAAGGATAGTGTACGGCAATTAAGGGTTGAATTGGAATTTCCGGCTCAATCCGGGGGAACTACCAAATTATCCTACCCCGATAATGCCTGGGGGCAAAAAGAGTTGCACAATTGTATCACGGACATACGGCTTCTGGGTATGGAGGGGAAGATTTCCATGCAAAAGGACAGTGGATGGATTGTGGTACAACACCCCAAGGAAGTGGATAGGATCAAGATCCAATACCTGTTACAACAGGATTATGATTATCCTTTTTCCACAAAAACAAGCTATAGACCGGTAATTGACGAGCGCTATTTTCATCTATTTTCCCATACTTTGTTTGCCGTTCCCCATAAGGACAAAGAGCCATGGGATGTGGTACTCCGTTGGGAGGGTTTCCCAGAAGGATATAGCATCCATAATAGTTTTGGGAGTGGGGAGCGTACGCAGTATTTGAACGGGATTTTTTTGGAAGCGTTCGGACAGGCGATTTTCGTAGGGGGTGATTTTAGGGTGCATAAGATACTGGTAGCGGAAAATGAAGTGTATTTGGCCACTAGGGGAACATGGATTCCCTTTACGGATGGGGAAGTTGTTGAACTGCTGAAAAACACGATTACGGGTCAACGCGATTTTTGGAAAGACCATTCCCAACCCTACTTTACAGTGACCATGCACCCATTTCCACAGGAACGGGGAAGTAGCTTTCAAGGTACGGGCCTTACCAATTCATTTGCCACCTCAATGTCAAATAATGGGCATTCAGATATAGGGCAATTGGTATATCTGTTCAACCATGAACTCATGCACAATTGGATTGGCCGTATTATAGAGAATGTGAATGAAGAAGAACAATACTGGTTTAGTGAGGGCTTCACGGAATATTACACCTATAAGAACATAGCACGGAACCAGATCAATGGCCATGGCCCTTCCTATTTTATTGATGGCATAAATGAAACCATTAGAAATCTCCATGGCTCCCCCGTGAGGGAGGCCCCAAACGCCGAAATCAACTACGACAATTTTTGGGGCAATCGTGACTATGGCAAACTGCCTTATTACAGAGGTTGTCTTTTCGCTTTTTTATTGGATTATGGCATACAATTGAAAAGTAATGGGGAACAAAGCTTGGATGACCTAATGCGTCAAATCCTGGAAGATTCAAAAAATAACGGACAGAAACTGTCCCATGATTATTTCCTGGAAGTGGCGAGCCCCTACCTGGATGATGTAAGGGAAGATTTTGAGCACTGTATTGTTCAGGGAAAGCCATTGCCCCTGGAAAAGATGTTCAGGGCGCTTGGGTTGCAATATGGGGTAGGGGCAGAATTGTACGAATTGGGTTTTGAGCTCTCTGATGACCGCAAGGAGGTACTCTCGGTGGTTCCCGGGAGCAGTGCCCAGTTATCCGGACTTAGAAAAGGTGATATGTTATTTTCCCGGAGCATCTATTATGGGGATGCCACCCAACCGGTACAGCTTGGAATCCTAAGGGATGGGGAATCCAAGGAAATCAGCTTTTATCCTATCAAAAAGGCGAAGGTGCCGCAAATACGGCAAAGTGTCGAAAATCAGAAAAAACTACGTCTAAAGTAAAAGTACGGTCTTACGGTGCGCTAGGCACCAAACCAATTCCATTGTCAATTAAATGTCCCACTTCGGGATGTTGCAATTTCACCGATTCCAGATGGTCCATGATTTCTTGGGCGAAACCCCTGTCCCCATTGGTCTCTGCCAACTCATAAAGTTCCAGGGGCAATAACCAATCAGTAGGGTAGTTGTCCCTGACTTCTTGAAATACTTTGTTGCGGGAAATAGTGGTTTGCGTTCCCTCCCTGAAATCACGCACTTGTTGGTACAGTTCTTCCAATTTTTTTCGGCCCATTGATGTTGTGGGACGTATGGTCTCTTCCAGTACCTCATGGGTAATCAAATTGAAACTGTTGAGGTCTGCAGGACCATGGAAGGCGGAGGCAATCCGTTCCCCTATGGCCATGTTGTATAGATTTCCATCAGATTTAAAGATGATGGTATCACCATGGCATACTGTGCAATCCTCAAAGGTGACCAGCACTATTTTGCCCTGGAGGTTACGGGTACCCGTGATGATTTTGCCCGTTACGGTAATTTTTCCCTCAAACTCCAAGGTGATGGTCTTTCCTTCATAGATTTCATATGCCTTAAGGTCTCTGGGACTCATGTTCTCAATGGCAATATTGATGCCCTTCAGTTTGCCCAAGGGAGTTCCAAAACCAGTGGAATGATGGGCCGTACTGTGACCAATAAGCTCCTTTTCGCGATAGGCAAGGGCGGTGCCTCCCTGGGTCTGTATGTACACGGGATGACCATTGTGTTCAATACAACTGGTGAAGTTGCCGGAGATTTGCAGCCCCGTACTCAATTCAACGGTGCCCAATTCCCGTGAATCAATGAGTTTTTGAATACCGCTCAAACCAC